>DYQV01000426.1 GCA_020719105.1 Rikenella microfusus | reverse complement strand
GTTTTCATAAATATTAGGAGAATCATTTACCCACACAAAATGACATAGAACCGAAAATAATTTAAATTAAAGTTCTTATGCCTCAACTATTGATTATACTAATATAAATAGACCTAATTTTTAGTGAAAAATGCTATAAATGAGTATTTAATTCTAAAAAAGGTTGGGTACATTTTTTTTTAAAGGATGGAATTTATAAATTTACAAAAAAAGGCAGATTAAATACAATGAATACATTCAATCCCAATAAAAAAAGTAAAAGTATTTTGGATTGTTTCACCTACGATCTGAAAACTTTCTTTTTTGATGATTATCAGGAAATTGATGGAGAAGAAACTCCGGCAACCATAATGATTGTATATGAAAAAAAACTCCCTTGGAATGAATTGGGAATTTTTGATGCCGTTCAATTTCGTATATTTTTTGACAAAGAAAACCTAACTGGCAGTAATCCTGTTAACGTTAAATTTATTTCATTGGCTAAAAAGGTTGACTTGGCATTGCTTAAAGCAATGGTTGAAAAAGTTTTATCAATTTACGGAGCTGATGATTTTAACAATGAAAATTGGAACGAATCCGATGAGAAAGCTTTTGCCGATAAGAATTATAGAAGAGTATGGACTATTGAAAAAGGTGACAGCTTTGTGAGCATTGAATACAACGAAACAGATGGCATTACTTTAAGCATCCTCTTTTTTAATAACTTGTTGAAAGAGACCGATAAATACCTTGAGATGCAATACTAAAAACGGGAATCACCCGTTTTTCTTTTTTATTGTCAACAAAATGGAAATTCAAATAAAAGTTGGATTGCAAGGCCACCAAACAAAAATGGTGGAAAAAAAAGATACGGCTAAAAGTTACGGCTCAGGTTTAGCGGAAGTTTTTGCAACACCTGCTCTCGTAGCATTAATGGAGCTAACCGCCTATTCAAGTATTGAACCATTTTTACCTCTTGGTTATTCAACTGTTGGCATTCAAATAAACCTACAGCACAAAAAAGCATCACTTCCTGGAGCAATAATTACGTGCAAATCAGAGGTTTCGAGCATTGAAGGTAAAAAAATATTTTTCAATTTAATGGCATGGGACGAAAATGGACTCATAGGTTCTGCCGAACACATTCGATACCTTATTAATTCTGAGGAATTCATGCAAAAATTGGCAAAAAAATAATTGAGTCAAGCATAAATTCCAATTTCCACCTATTTCCAACTAAGTTAAGCGATTTGAGCTCAGCGAAAAAGCGCTTTACTTAGGTATAACCCCGACCTAGAAATTGTTGCAACTCACAAAACAAGTGAATAGTATAAAAGTGGATAGCATACAATTTCTTAGTCGATTGAGCAGATTTCCGATAGCAAATCGCTCAATTTGGGTTCCATTTAATACTGCAACCAGCACTGGGTATTTGGCTTTTCGGGATGGGTTGTCTTAAAAGCATCGCATCCAGCACAGCTCTTATATCTGCACCAGTAACCAGCAAGTTATTTCCTGGTCTTGAATCATCCAATTGACCCCGATACACACAAGCCAACGACTTATCAAAAATACTAAAATCGGGGGTACAAGATGCGTAATAATCTCGCGCTGTTTGTTGTGTGGCATCGTATAAATAAGGAAAAGGATAATTAAGCGCCTTTGCACTTTCAATCATTCGTTCCGGTGCATCTTCGGGGTAGGTTGTGGCATCATTTGAATTTATTGCAACAAACTCCACTCCTTTACCAATATAATCGTTGGCCAGCTTAATTAACCCTTGATTCACATGTTTTACATAAGGACAATGGTTGCAAATAAACATCACTACTGTAGCCACTTCAGAAGTAAATTCATTCAAACTTCTGAATTTTCCGGTAAGGGGTTCCATTAAATTGAAAGCAGGTGCATGGTAGCCAAGCTCAATTTTTGCAGTAAACGCTAACGCCATACAATTAAATTTTGGTTCTAATGTGTCTATTCAATTTCATTACCCTTGTAATGGTAATAAGTAAGTACATTCTCAATGGCCATTGTAATGGCTTCACGAATAGGATAAAGATTTTGTCCTTCAATAAAATCAATAGTCTGCAATTGCGAATAATACCCGCTGGCGCGAGGTCCTATGGTTTTTTCTTTCAGAATTTCATTGGTTTTACGAATTTCATCGGGTTGCGCTAGTTTCATTGCCTTACAGGCAGATATTTTGCGTAAACCATGCTTATCGGTGCTGTAATTATAGGTAAACAAGCGGCAAATCATTCCCCTATTTTCATATTGCGTGCAACCAATGCGGCTTCCATCTATTGAAACTGAATTTAATAAGGGACACGAGTCTAATTTTTCTGAATTATGGATCTTTTCCAATACCAGTTCAGCTTGTCCGGTTTTGTATAAATGATAAGCCAACGGATAAAATTCAAGTGATGTTGCCATAATTTTTGAAGTAGTGCAACAATAAATGCAATTTTCAATGCAGTGAACGCCCGTTTCCTTTTTTAAATGAGAAATCTCTACCTCCAGTGATTTGAATAATTCCTCAACTTTACCTGATTTCTCCTTTATGCTCATACGTTTTTTATAAGAAAAGACAAAGGTAGCCGAAAGCTTTTTGAGTGACTCCGTGTTTGGAATATATATTTTAACCTATTAACCCGGATTATTCATTAATAATCCTGACGATTAAGCTACACCTCAATA
>DYQV01000425.1 GCA_020719105.1 Rikenella microfusus | reverse complement strand
AGTATTTAAAGTACTTATAGTATTTAAAGTACTTACAGTATTTAGAGTACTTATAGTATTTAGAGTTAAAATTAGTTATTGAAAATTGTACATTGTTAATTGAATCTGTATGACTGAAATGCGAAATATCATCAATCACCTGACGGCACACAAAACGCTGAGCAGTGTGGAAGCACAGGCGATTTTATCGGATATTGCCCAGGGGAAATATTCCGAAGTGGAAATGGCATCGTTCCTTACGGTCTATCTGATGCGCAGCATTACCGTTGAAGAATTGTCGGGCTTCCGCGATGCCTTGCTGCAACATTGCCTCCGGGTCGATTTGGGTGCAGAACCTTTGATCGACCTTTGTGGTACGGGTGGCGATGGAAAAGATACCTTCAATATTTCCACGTTGGCATCGTTTATAACCGCCGGCGCCGGTGCCAAAGTTGCCAAACATGGAAACAACGGCGTTTCATCGGCTTGCGGTTCGTCCAACATTCTCGAATATTTTGGATATCAATTTACGAATCAGCAAGACAATTTGAGAAGGCAGATTGACAAAGCCAACATCTGTTTTTTACATGCCCCCCTATTCAATCCGGCCATGAAAAATGTGGCCCCGGTAAGGAAAATGTTACGGGTGAAAACTTTTTTCAACATGTTGGGACCGATGGTGAATCCAGCCTTTCCGCAAAAGCAACTGGTTGGCGTTTTCAGTTTGGATTTAGCCCGTTTATACGGTTATATTTATCAACAAACCACCAAGGATTTTGTGATAGTACACAGCCTCGATGGATACGATGAAATTTCACTTACCGGTGGATTTAAAACCATCACCAACCTTTCGGAACAACTAAATCAGCCCGAAGATTTGGGGCTGATCCGTGTCAGCGAAGCTTCCATTAAGGGAGGTACTACGGTGGAGGAATCGGCAAAAATTTTCATGAATATATTGGAAGGAAAAGGCACAATGGAACAAAATCAGGTAGTGCTGACCAATGCCTCATTTGCCCTAAAATGCTACTTTGGCAAAAGCTTTGACGATAGTTATGCCTTGGCAAAAGAATCGTTAACCAGCGGAAAAGCGTTGAATTCGTTCAAAAACCTGATTGAGGTTTCAAAAAATTAACAGATGGCCACCATACTCGATACCATTATTGCCCACAAAAAGGAAGAAGTAGCCGCCAATAAAAAGCTGGTTACCCTAAATACCCTGTTGCAACAGGAACGTAAAAGACCTTTTTATTCTTTGAAAAAAAGTCTTACAAATAGACATTCAAGCGGCATCATTGCAGAGTTTAAACGCAAGTCACCTTCCAAAGATTGGATCAATCAGCAGGCTAACCCCGAAAGAATTGTGCCAGCCTACCAAAAGGCAGGTGCATCGGGGGTCAGCATCTTAACCGATTCCCGTTTCTTTGGAGGTTCTTTGGGCGATTTAAGAGCAGCCGCTCCCATGGTTGAAATGCCCATACTGCGGAAAGAATTTGTGGTGGATGAATATCAGATAATTGAAACAGCCAAAGCCGGAGCCGACCTTATTCTATTGATTGCCGCCTGTTTGGAACCCGAAATGGTGCTGCATTTGGCAAAAGTTGCTCACGAAAACGGGCTCGAAGTGCTTCTCGAAATCCATAACCAAAAGGAGCTGCGACATATAACAGAAGAAGTTGATTTGGTTGGGGTGAATAACCGTGATTTGCATACCTTTAAAATCTCATTGGAGACTTCGGTTGAATTAAGCCCGTTTATCCCCGATCGCTGTGTGAAAATATCGGAAAGCGGCATTGGCTCCGCTTTGGATATCAACTATCTGAAGCATTTTGGGTACCGTGGATTTCTCATCGGAGAATCGTTTATGAAAACCTCCGATCCGGGCGTGGCATGCAAAAAGTTTATTACTGATTTAAAATGTTAACTATCATGTTATTACTGTAATTTGATTATTATTTGGTGAAAATTCATAATTCGTGCTAATTAGTGCAATTCGTTGCTAAAAAATGAAAAACAAATTAAAAATTAAAGTCTGTGGTTTAAAGGAACCTCAAAACATAATGGCTATCGACCAATTGAATACTGATTATCTTGGGTTTATATTTTATTCTTCTTCGCCTAGATTTATGAACAAGTTGGCAGACCAAATCCCCGAAACCCAAGGTAAAAAAGTGGGGGTTTTTGTGAATGAAACGGTTGAAAACATTTTGGCCAAAGCCAAGGAATTCAATCTGACAGCGATACAACTCCATGGCTTTGAAAAACCGGAAGAGTGTTTGAAGCTAATGAATTCAGGATATGAAGTATTTAAAGCTTTCAGAATCAACGAATTCACCCAACGATTTGAAATTGAATCGTATAAAGGGGTGTGCACTGCTTTTTTGTTCGACACCAAAACGGATATCGCCGGCGGTTCCGGAGTCAAATTTAATTGGAAAAAACTCGATGAAATAGCCCCATTGGGGAATTTCATGCTGAGTGGGGGAATTGGTCCCGATGATGCCGAACTGATATTGAAATTGAATTATCCCACTTTAATTGGGGTTGATTTGAATAGCCGTTTCGAAACAGAACCGGGCTTGAAAGATGTGGCAACGGTTGAGCATTTTATGAAAGGCTTACAAAAAGATACTATTAATGTTTAAACCATTTGCTTATATGACCATTTGCTCATGTGCTCATTTGCTCATGTGAAAATGAACCAATGAAC
>DYQV01000424.1 GCA_020719105.1 Rikenella microfusus | reverse complement strand
GGCGATGTGGTTTTGGCTTATTTTGATGACGAAGATTTTTATCACAAACGCTATTTGCCGGCAAAAGTTCAAACCCTTCCCAGTGCAGCTACAAAAGGGCAAACCCAAATGATTGTCATCAATGATGAAACTCCAAGAAATACATGGACAACCGATATTATTAATAAATGGCATAAAGCTTCCGCCAGTGAGCTGCGTGATGGAACTATTGTTATTTATACTGATTATGATCCCGAAATTAAAAGTGTTTATTATCCGGGAATTGTGGTAATGACCGATGAACTTTATAAAGGAATTGTTTCCATAAAAGGCCGTTGGGGAAATATTGACAAGGTGGAATTGAATAAAATTGCTATTGTTGATGCCCCGGCATTTGGCGGACCAACCAATTAAAAAATATTATATGACATCTGGAATGATTAACAACATCAAAATTAAAGGGAATAATATGGTTAATTCCCCCACCGGCCTGCAGCCACCTCCCCCAAGGGAGGACTTGCTTCGATTTGGTTTTGGTGCAAAATATTTGTTCAAAATTGCACTACGAAGTAAGTGTTCCCCTGGGGGGACTTTAGGGGGGGATTACTCAATTATTGATAATTCCCGATAGACATAAAATATTAAATCTAATCTTTTAGGGACTTTTAACTTGAAATGTTAAAAGTCCCTTTTATTTTGTCGGGTTTTACTTTTGTGAAGGGATGTTTTGCTTCGAATGCTATTTTCTTTTGCATAAAATCCAGGTTTCGAAGAACTCTGGTAATCCTTTCCTTTTCCAAAAAGCTGTTGAATCAAATCGGGGCGGTTAATCTGGGTAAGTCGTTGCTTGATATTCCGGCTTTCTTCCGGCTTGTACCAAAAAAAGAACTGTTTCTGGTTCTTCTTTTCAGTCTGTGTTTTGGCCGTGAACATCCGTTTTCCCGAATAGGGATCAATTCCGGAATAATAAATTACGGTAGCCAGTGTCATGGGTGTAGGAGTAAAGTCTTGAACCTGCTCCAGCTTAAAATCCATGTTTTTGGTTTGTATGGCTACATCGGCCATATCTTCGTCTTCGCAAATGGGGTGGCTCGATATAAAATAGGGGATTAACTGTTGTTTCATACCACTTTCCTCATTTACTTTGTCAAAAACGGTTTTCAGGTTTTTGAATAAGTCAAAATCAGGCTTTCGCATCAGGCGCAATACCTTTGGCGATGTGTGTTCCGGGGCTACTTTCAACCTACCCGAAACATGGTGTTTTATTACTTCAGTAATGTATTCTTTAAAGTGGGATCGCTCTTCTTCCTGGTGGTCCAGATAATCGTAGCGGATACCGCTTCCGATAAATGCTTTTTTTATAGCCGGGTTTTTCCGTATTTCCTTGTAAAGCTCCGTCATTTGGGAATGGTCGGTATCCAAATTGGGGCAAACCTTTGGAAACAAACACGAAGCCCGCTTGCAGGATCGGCATACATTTTCAATTTTGCCTTTCATCTTCCACATATTGGCCGATGGGCCTCCCACATCGGAAATATACCCTTTGAAATCGGGCATTTTGGTTACCTGTTCTACTTCTTTTAAAATGGATTCCTTGCTTCGGCTCGATACGAATTTCCCCTGGTGGGCCGAAATGGTGCAGAAGCTGCATCCTCCAAAACATCCGCGATGGATATTCACCGAGTGACGAATCATTTCGTAAGCTGGTATGGCGGGCTTGTTGTGGTATTTTGGGTGCGGTAAGCGGGTGAATGGCAAATCGTACACGGCATCCATCTCTTTTTCGCTCAAGGGTCCGTTCGATGGGTTAACCACTACTGTGTAATCCCCGGTGTCCTGCAACAATCGGTCCGACTCGTATTTGTTCGATTCTTCTTCAATTATTTTAAAATTGTAGGCATGTTTTTCTTTATCGGCCAAACAGGCTTCATAGGAATCCAAAGATTGCGATTTCCAGTTTTTCCTTGTGGCCGCTTCGGTTCCTTTGGAAATTAAGTAGGCCGTTTGGTTTACGGTTTGTATTTTTTCAATAGAAACACCCTTTTGCATTAAGTCAACAATTTCCTGTAGCGGTTTTTCGCCCAACCCATAAACCAGTAAATCGGCTTTGGCATTCAACAATAGAGAAGGCATCAATTGGTCGCTCCAATAGTCGTAGTGGGTCAATCGTCGCAACGAAGCTTCAATGCCACCAATTATTACAGGAACTTCGGGGTAAAGTTTTTTTAAAATGTTGGTATATACCGTTGTAGCGTAATCGGGCCGGTATCCGGCTTTTCCTCCGGGAGTATAGGCATCATCGGAGCGTAACCGCTTGTTGGCGGTGTAATGGTTTACCATGCTGTCCATACAGCCGGAAGTAACCCCGAAAAACAAGCGGGGAACTCCAAATTTTTTGAAATCACGCAGGTCGTCGCGCCAGTTTGGCTGTGGCACAATGGCTACTTTCAACCCCATGTTTTGCAGAACCCGGCTGATAACAGCGGGCCCAAACGATGGATGGTCCACGTAAGCATCGCCCGAAAAAAGCACTACATCCAATTCATCCCAACCCCGCTCGCGGGCTTCTTTAACGGTGGTGGGCAGCCAGTCGGTTACTTTGTATTTGGTATATAATAAGTTCGGGTTTTCCATGTTAGCGCAAAGGTATCAATCTTTTTTATGCTGCTAATAACAAATATTGGGTTAGAAGGTTGCTTAGTTTTACTTATAG
>DYQV01000423.1 GCA_020719105.1 Rikenella microfusus | reverse complement strand
GTTAAGAATATTTATTTCTTTTTAATGGTTTCAGTGGCCACATCATAATTCAGGAAATAATCGCCTTTTGCCAGTTTACTAATGTCAACTTTTGTGGCAATTCCCTTATCGACTAAATTGCCAAAATAATCATAAATTTCGTACATGGTTTCGCGTGAAAAAATAATTTCCTTTTCTGGCTTGGGAGGCGAAAAAGTAACCGGAGGTTCCATGGAACGATAACGTAATTCCTTACTATATCTGGGTTTTCGGGTATAATCAATTTGTTTTATCCGGAATCGGTTATTTCCTGAATGGGTTGGAACCTTAACTGTATATTCATTTGAAACGGCAGTTCCTTTTCCTTCAATTTCAGCAACTTTCACCCACTTATTCCAACGGAATTGTTCCACTATATAAGGTAATGAACCACTTTCCAGAGTGGCTGTCCATGCCAAATTTCCGGCTTTATCAATTTTCAGTAAATTGGCTTCAAAGGTGCTTTGGGGTTTTAGTACTTCAGGATTTATAACTTTTGGAACACAATCATCTTTATGTTTAATAATTATAACTACTTTATCTCCTTTTGTAAATTGAAAAACGGTTAAATCAACTTCAAACGCACTGGAATTTATTTCATCGGTAGATAATCTGCCATTCACTGTAACCTCAAATACGCAAAAACCGACACCGGAAGATGCAAAAGGATTCATTACGTAAATGTTTTTCCCTTGATAAACCCCCTTTAATACAATCTCGCCTGATGCAAAAATACTATGAGTTATTAAGATCAAAAAGATAACGACCAGTGCTTTTTTCATTCTTTATTATTTAATTACCAGCAAGTTATATAATATTTTTCTGTATTCATAAACTAAATCATGGTTGACTATAAATGCTCAAACGTGTTAAAAAATAAAAACAAATTACGTTTGGTTAGCCATTTTTTGTTGAACAACCAAAACTAATATAAATATTTATTTTATGAAAATATGAATCTTCTAAATTAAGGTTAAAAAATAAAAAGCATAACAAATTTTGTATTTGAAAACAATTATAGACAATTAATGCCATAAAAACAAAGATTTCGAAAAAAGCAGGATGTCATATTCTCAGCAGATAATCGTTATAATTGCGACGTAAAATGATTTGTGACCAATCGGTTTAGTAAAGAATTTTGGAATTTGATTATTTTTTATTGCCCATAAATTCTGAATATCGCAACTAAATTTCTTACAAATCAGCCTTACAATAAATCAAAAAATATTATAAATCCAGATTGATTATTTTGTTACTTTGCTGAAAAATTTGAACTATGGTACTTAATTATATTCATTGGCACGTAAACCCTGAAATTTTTAGTATTGGTGATTTTGCTCCCCGCTGGTATGGTTTATTGTTCGCCATGGCTTTTGTGGTGGGTTATTACATTATGCTACGGTATTTTAAGCGTGAAGGTATTAAACAGGATGTTTTGGATAGCCTCACCATGTATATGTTTCTGGGCGTATTGCTCGGAGCTCGTTTAGGCCATTGCTTGTTTTATGAACCCCAGTATTATTTAGCTCATCCGATAAAAATTTTAATGGTGTGGCAAGGTGGGTTGGCAAGTCATGGAGCCGGGTTTGGTATGCTTATAGCCCTTTATTTGTTTGTCAGAAAGCACAAAAAAAGCTACCTGTGGTTATTTGACCGTGTGGTTATTGTAGTTGCCCTATCCGGGTTATTCATACGAACCGGAAACTTAATGAATTCTGAAATTTATGGCCATGAAACCCAATTACCCTGGGGTTTTATTTTTGAATTACGGGGCGAAACAATGCCAAAACACCCAACCCAACTTTATGAAGCGTTAAGCTATTTGCTAATTTCCGGGTTGCTGTTTTGGCTGTTAGAGAAAACCTACAAAAAGGAGCGGCATGGATTTATATTTGGACTGTTTCTGGTAATCTTTTTTACTGCCCGTTTTTTTATTGAATTTTTGAAAGAAGATCAAGTAGATTTTGAAGCGAACATGAAACTAAACATGGGACAATGGTTAAGCATTCCCTTTTTTATTGCCGGAATTGCCATAATGGTTTATTCCTTAAGGAATAAACCATTAGCAAACACCACTAAAAAAACAGTATGAAAAAGCTCGGTTTGTTTTTTATTTTACTATCAATGTTAACCTCTTGTACTAAAGAGGATGCATTAACCATTGTATATCCAAAAGAATATTTACCAGCATATCCCGGTTCCTGGTGGGTTTACAGCAATGGCGAACGCGTTACCGTTCAACCTGAGTATATTGCCCATAGTTATCAACCAGCCATCAATTCAAATGATTATACGGCTGAAAAATTAGTGCCCTGCATCAATGGAAATTACTTGTATGAATATAGCATCACTCAATATTCAACCTTGTACCCAATTAAAAAACTATTGGAGGAAAGTGTTTCTCAAAAACCTTGGATTGTTAACCAAGTGAATGGCGAAATTATTTATCGGCAAACCATTAAGAAATTAGACTCCATGTACATTTATAAGCCATCATTCGGAGTTCCAATTATTGATACCTTATTTAAAAATGTACTGGTAGTGGTTGAATTTTCCGATACGCTAACAGTGGCCAAATGGAATACAAAAGAGTATTATGCCAAAAATGTGGGTCTTATTTGTACCGAGGTAAACAATCCATTTGATACGTTGAATCCGGTGGTTCAAAAGGTACTTATTGATTTCGATATCAACAATTAGTATAAGC
>DYQV01000046.1 GCA_020719105.1 Rikenella microfusus | reverse complement strand
AAATTTTTTATAAATTAGCATCAAAATAACCATGATAGAAAAAAACAAAATATTTAAAGGATTAAATATTGAAGCTGCTGAGGTAGTTCCGGTTTTGCTGCTTATCACTCAATCGGTGTTTTTGGGAATTTTTTATGGAACCTTTGATATTGGAGCCCACACCCTTTTCCTGAAAACATATCCAGAGGAGATGATTCCAAAAGCATACATCCTATCTGGAATTGTTGGGATTTTACTGACTAGCACCTTTTCAAAACTTCAAAGTAAAATCCGGTTCTCAAATCTTTCAAAATACACCTTACTCTTTATTGCCCTATTTACCATCCTTATCCGTATATTTTTTGAATTCTCATCCGCTCCCTGGACTGTTTTTTTAGTATTTATTCTACTTGGTCCCTTAAATATTCTGGCCATTTTAGCATTTTGGGGAACAACAGGCCGAATTTTCAATTTACGACAAGGGAAACGTCTTTTTGGGATTATTGATTCCGGCCAGGTATTTGGAATTATAATAAGCAGTTATGCTATTCCATTGGTGTTAACACTGTTGCATGGAACTAAAAATTTATTGATTATTAGTTCGGTAAGTATTGTTTTTGCATTTATAATTGAAATGATCATTGCACGTAAATACAACCTGAATATAGAGGATCAAAAATCAACAACAAAGGGCGAAGCGATGGAACAAGATCAATTAAAGCTAAAAGACTTCCTAAAAGATCGCTACATCAGCTACATGGCACTTTTTGTAATATTTTCAATGTTTGCAGCTTTTTTTGTTCAGTATTCATTTCTTGTAGTTACCAACGAGCAATATAAAGCTGAGGATGATTTAGCCAAGTTCCTCGCTTTTTTTACCGGCTCTATGATGATTTTCACCTTTATAATTAAAACATTTGTTTACAGCAAATTGGTGAAAACTTACGGTTTAAAAATTAGCCTTTTGCTTTCTTCGGTATTGTTGGCAATATTTACCGGTTTGGCCATACTGGTAGGAGTTTTTAGTGGTTATGGGGTTGGAACCACCGGATTTATCTATTTTTTCCTATTCATTTCACTCAGTAAATTATTCAATAAAACGTTAAAAGATGCTTTGGAAGGCCCATCCTTCAAACTGCTTTACCAATCATTGAAAAAGAACATCCGCTTTGATGTACAAGCGAAAATTGATGGAACCATAAATGAAATTGCTGCATTAACATCGGGTATTCTGCTAAGTACTTTAGGATTGTTGGCTTTTATAAAAATAATCCATTTTTCGGTATTTCTCTTTGTACTGCTGGTAATATGGGCATTCATAACCGTTCGGCTTTACCGCGAATACCGTAAAAGTCTTGAAGATTCACTCAAAGAAAAAACCCATACTGAAAAAGAAGAGGAAACAACATGGAATCTCGATAAAAAAGAAGTAACACCCAGCCTTTTGAATTCGCAATTGGAAATTTACAAAAAATACAATCCCGATGAATACATTCCCTTTTTACTTAAAGTAGTTCAATCCATTCAACCCACTGAAATTAGCAACCTGAATAAGCAACATAAAATTGAAATTTATTTATTAAAACTTCAAAATAAAGTAGCCGACAATTGGAATTCTTATTTTTCAGACCGCATAGAACCGTTAAAAATGAGTACCTTAAAAGAAGTGGCTCATTTATTAAAATCGGATAATGAAACGGATTATTTTAGTGCATTAACCTATCTTTTTGAACTTGATAAAAAGAACCAATTAAGCGCATTATGGGCTTTATTAAGAGTACCAGATACTCAGGTTCAAACAATTACCATTCGGTTTTGTGGAACTGTTCAGGAGTTTGAAACCTGCAACACACTGGTAGAATTTACTGAATCGGAATCGCTGTTTGCCGATGCTTTTCTTTCATTGAAACAAATGAGTGACAAATGCTATTCGCTGCTCATTCAAATATTTTACAAAACCGAAGTAACATTAAGCACACAGATAGCCATTCTCGATTTAATTGGGAATCAGAATAAACCGGAAGTAATAAATTTTTTGCTCGATAATATTTCCAATCACAAAAAAGAGATTCGAAAAAAAACAATCGAAAGTTTAATAAATCTAAATTTTAAGGCCTCAGAAAAAGATTACCCCAAACTTTTTCACGCCCTTACAGCTAATTCGCAGCAAGTTGCTTGGGATATTTCAGCCATGGCCTCGTTAAAAGATGCTGAAAAATCAGAGGTATTGTTCAAATCACTTGAATTTGAGTATCAGGAACATATCAATCAACTGATTCATGTATTGGCTATTACATACGACTCGCAATCAGTGCAACATGTAAAAAATCACTTATATAGCGGCAACAGCGAAGGGATTGGATATGCGTTGGAACTATTCGATTTATTTCTTTCCGATGAAATTAAACCCATGATTTTAGCAGCTTTTGAAGATTTACCCCTCACAGAAAAAGCGCATCTTTTGGAGAACTATTTTCCGGTTGAAATATCATCTCCTGAAAAGATGATACTGCGGATAATCAATCGCGATCCGAACCTAATTTCACTTACCACAAAAAAAATAGCATTACAATTATACACTCAATACTACGAAGAAATAACCAACGATATTATTGCTCAGCTTTTTAATCCAGAGCCAGAACTGCATCTTATAGCAAACCAAATAGTAAATAAAATAGACCCAGAAAAATTAACTCAGATAAAAAACCGGATTCAAACTAAAAATCGTTTAAAATTAGCTAAGCAAAGTATGACTGAAGGTTTGGATTCAATAAGTAATTATCCAATTTCAACTAGCGAAATCATCCAAAAATATTTTAACATTGAACCCCCTGAATACATTGAACTTTTATCAAATTTTGAATTTTATAGTTACAACCCATCTAATATTTTAACCACAAAGGAACAAGTAACTAATTATTTCGTATTTTTGATAATTGACCAAGACCCGAATTCCATTAATTCAGTTGGTTACAAACTTCATTTTGAAGGTAAATACGGAGTGAATGAAGTCTTGTTAGAAAAAGATCAATTGTTAGTTGGAATTAAGAAAGAACAAATGAATAAGTTAGCGGTATCGAATAAAAAGTTTACCCAAAAGCTAATTAATAACTTACAGAATGATTGATTTTATTATGGCAGCTCGACGCAAAACAACAATATTCAAACAGTTGATATTGAATGTAATGGTACCTCCCATTTTAGCTCTTTTTCTGTTAGGTATCTTGAATTTTACCCATACACGTAGAATTTTGATGGAGGAAAGCACCGCTCGTAATTACATTATTGGTGATGAAATAATTAAAGTTCTTGAATTCCAAGATGTGGCTCTTAATTTAGTGGAATCGAGATTAAATGAGCGCATGGAGCGAATTAGCAACGATATTAGAACCTATTTTATAAATACCGATAAAATTGAATCAACAGATCTTTCAATAGTTCAGGCTAAGTTTGGAATGAATCCGATTATGGAAGATATTTACATTATTAACCAAAATGGAATTGTGGTTAATACAACCTTTAAGCAGGATTTGATGCTTGATTTTTTTAGTTTTGGGGAAGAACACAAAAACATGCTTCTGAATATTTTTAAAGCAGGAACATTCCGGAATGAACGATTTGCTATTGAAGCTAAGACCAAGCGAATTAAAAAATTCTCTTATCATCCTACTTCTGATGGAAAATATATCATCCAAATTGGGGTTTATTCATCGGAAGCCGATGAAATTATTGATTTTATCCGAAATACTTCAGCTCAGATTACTGAAAAAAATGAATCGATTGATGATGTGGAACTCTTTATTGGTGCCGATAATCCATTCTCGCTAAATAAAAATGCCTTTATTGAAGAAAACCATAAAGCTATTTTAGCTCAAACTTTTTCAAAAAGGGATACTATATCCTTAGATACTACCATAAATAATAAAAGACTTAACTACCAGTTTATTTATATGGATCGGAAAAATACCGACCTGTATAAAGGTTCTGTAATACGCATAATTTCAGACAGAACCAGTGATTACATTTACCTACGTGATGAATTAATTAAATTTATAGTAATTTTTACATTAACATTAGTTCTAGTAATAATTCTAATTTATTTTAAAACCAAAGTTATTACTGATCCGATACAAAAATTAGTTTTAAAAGTAAACCGCATTACCCATGGCCATTTGAATGAGCGAGCTGATGAAATTGGAAATAATGAAATTACCACCCTTTCAAAGCAATTTAATTTAATGATTAAAGAACTAGAAAGTTATTACAATGAATTGGAGCAGAAAGTTGAAGAACGAACCCGGGAAATTCAACAGCAAAAAGAAGAAATTTCATCTCAGCGCGATGCTATTGAGGATCAGCGTAATTTGTTGGCTGATAAAAATGATAGTTTGGAAGAAGCATACAAAGAAATTCAGGCTCAGAAGAAACATACCACGGATAGTATCATTTATGCTAAGCGAATACAGAATGCTATTTTACCTCCGCTAACCCTTATTGAAAAGATTTTACCTAATCACTTTTTACTCTATAAACCGAAAGATATTGTTAGTGGCGATTTTTATTGGGCCGATAAAACCCAGAACAAAACTATTATTGCTGCTGTTGACTGTACCGGACATGGCGTTCCGGGTGCATTTATGTCAATAATAGGTAGTAATCAATTAGATTATGCTGTACGTACAAAAAAAGCAAAAACAGCCGCTGAAATTCTTGACTCACTCAACGAAGGGGTTGAAACTGCATTACGCCAAGAGACAGGTCATGTAAATATCCGTGATGGGATGGATATTGCTCTTTGTTTAATTGATTTTAAAACCCTTGAATTGGAGTTTGCAGGAGCAAATAATCCACTTTATTTGGTTCGCAACGGAGAACTTACCACTTATAAAGCCGATAAAAATGCTATTGGATCATACAGTGAATATCCAGATAAAAAATATACGAATCATGAAATTCAGCTTCAAAAAGATGATGTAATTTACATTTTCTCCGATGGGTATGCCGACCAATTTGGTGGCCCTAAAGGTAGAAAGTTTATGTATAGCAATTTCAAAGAGTTGCTTACAAAAATAGCCCCTTTACCTATTGAAGAACAACATGTTATTGTTGATGAGGAATTTGAAAATTGGAGAGGCACTGAAGTTCAGGTTGATGATATTTTAGTTATTGGTATTAAATTTTAACCATTGGAATGAATATAACATTAAAGACATATATTTTAAACGGTTTTGATAAAGATCAAACCCAACAAGTTGAAAAAACATTGCAATTTATTTCGAATAAAAAGCAAGTCAAAAACGAAACAGTCATTATCGATAAATTAACCATTAATTTAGGGACTAATGATTTTTTAATAGTTTTTCTTGATGAACTTACCTTAAATACTCTGATTCATGATTCAGTTAGTCAATCCTTTTTCAGCAAGAAGGAGTTTCTGACCAATCAAGTAATAATTGTACTCGACGATTTAAAAATTAGAGATATTCCCGAGTACTTCCATTTATTTCCCGTATTTTCACTAAGCTCCTTTGACAATAGCAATTTCAATGAGGAGGAAGAATGGAATTCAAAAGCGAATAACAATTCCCAATTGACTGAAATTCTTAACGATATTGTACATTTTATAATCCGCACTAAATATCCACAGGCAAACAGTGCTATTACCTTTTATGTAGGCCCATTTGATGATTCTACTACCATAGAGTATCAAAAAATTACAAGGGAATTATTACATCGCAAATTTAACATTGTTCCAGAAGTAGCAAATCCGAGTGCTAAAGAGCTTATTGATAATCAAGAATATTTACTGGAAATGTTACGAAATTCCGATTTTGCCATTCATTTTATTGGGCATCAATCCATTGTTGATTTTCCGGAAAAAATATCGCCGGCAATAAAAATTAATCAAATTACGGCAGACTTTTGTGCAACAATTGATGGACAAAACTTACAACGTATAATTTATGTACCGGCTGAGAATTCAGAAACATCGGAAATAGTGGAACAAAAAATCAGCCAATTTAAAAGCAATACTCATAGCCTGCTTAATGCCGAATTAATTCAAACCCCTATTGAAAAGCTAAAAGAAATTGTACTTCAAAAAATTAAGGAGCTTTCAGCCCCAATTACTCAATCAGTAATTGATGAAAACAAAGACAAAGAGGTTTATTTAATTTATCCATCGGAAGAGGAAAACAAAATTGTACCCTATTGCGATTGGTTCAAGCAAAAAAATATTACCTATTCCCTTTCGCAAATCAATCTGGATCAATTGGAATTGTTGCAATACCATCAAAAACAATTGACTTCCTGTCAAGGGGTTATAATTTACAATTCCGGAAATAATCAATGGCTGGAACGAAAATTAAGCGATATAATTAAAGCGCCGGGTTGGGGACGCAAACATAGGTTCCGATTTATAATTGTGTGTGGTCAAGAGTTAACGGTAGATCAACTAAAGAAAACACAGTATCATGATATTGAATTCTTTAAAGATGACAGTTTGCTGAAAAATAATAAGCTCAAAGAATTGCTATCGATTAAATAAAAGCGCTAAGAAATAAAATTGTAAACAGATGAAACCTTTTACCGTAGAAACTTCCACAACAAATTCAAATCAGGGGAACACGTTGTTTAATCCCTTTCCCGGTTTGAGGCCTTTTACTACGGATGAAAGCCATTTATTCTTTGGCCGAGAGGGTCAAAGTCAGGAGGTATTAAAATACCTCGCCGCAAACCATTTTGTTGCCTTAATGGGAACATCAGGAAGTGGTAAATCATCGTTAATGTATTGCGGGGTAATACCCATATTGCAGGGCGGATTTATTACACAAGCCGGTGTTGATTGGAAAATAATAACTACCCGCCCCGGACAAAGCCCGGTAAGAAACCTTGCCAATTCCATTGCACAACATTTAGACGAGGAAGGGGAAGAAAATGAACTACAAAAAGAATATCTTTACACCACACTATCAGCTAGTTCCATAGGACTTACAGAAACTTTAAAATCGATTCCGCGAAAAAAAACACAAAATATTTTGGTATTGGTCGATCAATTTGAAGAATTGTTCCGATTCCGAAAAATTAAAAACTCAACCGAGGCTTATAATGAGGTAATTGCCTATATAAAATTGCTGTTGGAATCACTGAACCAAAAAGAAGTTCCTGTTTACATTGTAATTACCATGCGTTCCGATTTTATTGGAGAATGTGCTCAATTTCAGGAACTGACCCGGCTTATCAACGACAGTCATTATTTAATTCCCCAAATGACCCGCGATGATTTTAGGGATGCCATTGAGGGACCCATTGCAGTGGGTGGTGGTAAAATTACCCATTTCCTGATTCAGCAATTATTAAACGATTTAGGAGAAAATCCTGACCAACTTCCCATTTTACAACATGCCTTAATGAGAACTTGGGATTCCTGGATAAAATCAGGGAACACTGACGACCCCATTGATATAAAAGACTATGAAAATATCGGTCGATTAGAAAAAGCCCTTTCAGAGCATGCCAATGAAGCTTATAATGAGTTAAACCAGGAACAAAAAGAAATTTGCCAGAGCATTTTCAAAACCTTAACCGAAAAAGGAGGCGATAACCGTGGAGTGCGCCGTCCGACGGTTGTAAGTGAAATTGCGGAAATTGCTAATACGGGTTCACATGAAGTTATTGAAGTAATTGAACATTTCAGAGTAACGGGACGCTCTTTTCTGGCTCCCCAGCCACCTGCCCTATTAAATCCTGAAACGGTGATTGATATATCACATGAAAGCTTAATGCGTATTTGGGATAAGATGATTTTGTGGGTGAGCGAAGAATATGATGCTGTGCAAATGTACAAAAGGTTGTCGAGTTCGGCTGAAAAGTATCAACAAGGTGAAACCGGATTATGGCGTCCGCCTGATTTATTGCTCGCTTTAAACTGGAAGGAAAAACAGAAACCATCCTTAACTTGGGCTAAAAGGCACAATCCGGCTTTTGAGCGCACCATGGTTTTTTTGGAAACCAGTCAGAGTGAATACCAGCTTGAGGAAGAGAACAAAATTAAACAACAAAAAAGAGCCTTAGTCCGTACCCGGATTTTTGCTATTGTTTTGGGTTCAGCTTCCATTATTTCATTATTCTTTATGATTGATTCCTTTTTAGCGAAACAAGAGGCCGAAGATCAAAAAATTAAAGCAGAACAACAGACGGAAATTGCCACTTCAGAAAGATCGAAGGCTGAAGAACAAAGCAAAATAGCAGAAGAACAAAAACAACTGGCCCAGCAAAAAGAACAGGAAGCATTAACTCAGAAAGAACTGGCCGATAAAGAAAAACGCAACGCCCAGGCCAGTGCTTTGGAAGCAAAAAGACAAGAAAAAATTGCAACACAAAAGTCACAGGAAGCTACGGAACAACGATCAATTGCTGTAGAAAAAGCTGAAGAAGCAATGAAACAACAGCTGCGGGCAGAAGAAGCTAGTAAACAAGCTCAGCAATTACGCATGCTTAGTATTTCGCAATCAATGGCTGTAAAATCCTTGCAAATTGATATTGACACCACACTCAGAGCTTTGGTAGCCTACCAATCGTATCTGTTAAACAAACAATATCTGGGAAACAGTTTTAACCCTGATGTTTATAATGGATTATATTATGCTCAAAAATATCTGTATGGTAACCAAAGCACCGATTTTTTGCAGCATACCGATCAAGTTAAAGCAATGAGCACTCTTTATGGTGAGCAACGATTTTTTTCTACCGGCAGTGATGGTGCCATTATTCAATGGTACTTACTTAACAATCGAACCATTGAGCAATACTATAATACCAACAACACCAACCGTACGTTGTCGTTAAGTCCTGATAAAAGTGCCATGCTTTGTGGCCTTAATACTGGCGAATTACTACTTTTCAATCTTTCCGATTCATTGGCTCAACCCATAACTATTTACCAATTTAGTTCGGCAGTAAATAGTGCAATTTTTTCAGGAAACAATACTATCGTGGCAAGCGATAATTTAGGCAATACCATACTCATTGACTTAACCACTAAAGCCGCTGAATTAATTGAGCCTAACCTTTTTATTAAAGAGCTAATTCCTTATAAAAACGGATTTATTGCACTAAATAAAGAAGGAAAACTGCTAATCATTGAATCTATAAAGCCTTTATTATTTGAAACTTACCAATTGGAATATTCCATAGATGGTAAAACAGGCTCACTTAGCAAACTAAAACCCCCAATGAATAGCAGCGGTGCGGCAATAAATAGCTTTGCTCTTTCTTCAAATCAATTAACGGTAGCATTGGGTGATTTGAATGGGAATGTATTAGTTTTTGAATTGAATGATAAAAAATTCGTAAGCCGACTTACCGGACAAACCGCACGTATCAACAGTATTGATTTTTCAATGGGAGACAACTATTTAGCCAGTGCAAGCAATGATGGTTCAGTGTTGGTTTGGAAAACTGATGATTATAATTTAGCTCCCCACCAATTAAAAGATAATGATGCCTGGGTTATGCAGGTGAAATTCATTCAAAAAGAAAACATACTTCTTGCAGCGTATGCCGATGGCAAAATCAGGAAATGGAATTTATCGCTGGATGAACTGTCTAAAAATATTAAACCGAAAATAAACCGAAATTTCACAATCGAAGAATGGCAGCAATATTTAGCAAAAGATATTGAATATATTAAAACTATACCCGAGTTACCCTAATTGACCTATGTTTACATTCAAAATTCAATCGATATTATTCCTAATACTCATTGGAATAAATCAATGGGGAATGGCCCAAGATGATTGCATCGTAAAATTAAATGAAGCCGAAAAACTCTATGAGCAAGGAAAAATTGAAAAAATTCCTGATTTGCTTTCCAATTGCATTGAAACGGGCTTTAACAAAGAAAATAAAATTGCTGCTTTGCGCTTGCTAACCTTGGTAAATCTTTTTGAGGACAACCAGAATAAAGCAGAAAAAACACTCCTGGAGATTCTGAAGGAGGATCCTGAATTTAAAATAAATACCGCCATTGATCCTGTTGAGTTTGTGAGATTATACAATTCATTCAATACCGAACCTTTCATGTCTTTTGGAATAGCGCTGGGACTCAACAGTTCAAAGCCCCGGTTAATTGAAACCTATACATTATATACTTTTAGCGATGCCTCACCCAACTACTCAAGCGATGGAATTGGTTTTTCCGCTGGTTTTAAAATGAATTATCACATGAACAGAGCAGTTGATATCTCCTTTGAACCCGTTTTTACTTCCATATCATTCAAAGTAGTTGAAAATTCGAGTTCAAATACTATTACCACTATGAGCGAAAGTATGACTTTTATTGATTTCCCGCTATTTGGCTCTTATTCGTTTTACAAATATAAGGCCTTTTCATTCTACGGTGAATTGGGAATGATATACGGCATGCTGATAACTAGTAAACTGAATGGACAGATAACTTACACCGATAAAGAACATGCCGATGTTGAAGGAGCCAGCATAACAACCAATGAAATAAGATCTCCTTATTTAATTCAATCATCGCTGGGTTTGGGAACTATTATAAAATTGAATCGAAGTAATTTGCAACTGTGTTTAAGGTATAAATACGGGTTGAATAACTTAATTGACCCGGCTCAACGTGATTTAAATTTTGAAAACATCACCAGCGAATACAGTCACCTGGATGATGATTTTTCAAATACAAATTTTAGTTTTACCATCAGCTACAACCGTGAATTTTACTTACATAATAAAAAACCCGGCAATAAAACCAACTTCGATGTTATTAAATAAAATACATTCAAATCTGTTTCTGGACCTTATTATTTTGGTTGCTCTACTAACCAGTTGCCAGAAAGATTCACCCAGCGAGGTTCAAAAAGAAAGATTTATAAAAAGTTTTGGTGGAGCATACAACAATATAGCTATGGATGTATTGTATAACAATGGAAATTATTACCTACTTGGAAATTCGCCCGATAAAGAAGGTATTTATAGCATTTATTTAGCTAAAGCCGATGAATTTGGGAACCGGATTTGGGAACAAAATTACACCATTGATAGCGCATCAACACAGGCCAACCATTTGATTAAACTTGAAAAGCAACCCGGTTTTGCCATTATTGGAAGTGTAATTACTGATGCAACCCGCTATTTTTCCGATATGTGTTTGCTGATTGTTGACGAACAAGGACTCCGTTTAAAACAAGTAGTTTATACCGACTCACTGAACCAAATAGGAAAATGCATTACCGAATTAGCTTTAGGTGAATTGGTTATGGTGGCAACAGAGGCCATCAATTCAACAGCCAATGCAAATGCTGCCCTTTTTTACAAAACCGATGTCGATGGAAAAAATGTCCGTGAACCTTCTGAAATACCAGGCATTAATGTTTCTATTTCAGGAATTTGCAATAACAATGACGACGATTTTATTTATGTTGCCGGTTCGGACAATGGCAAACCCAGAATGCACTTGATTAAACCCGATGGTGATTATGAAAGCTGGTCAAAAATTGATATCGTCGGCCAAATAAATAGTATTGTTAAAAATACGGATAACCGCCTATTTATTAGTGGATATTATACCATTGGAAGCAATGGAGCTAATGATGTTATGGTAGCTGAAATTGAGTATAATACTGAATTTACAAATATGGAGATTGTATGGCAAACAGCCTTGGGTTTTTCAGGAAACGACCGGGGAATGAACGTTAACCTCACCAGCGAAAACCACCTGATAATTTCTGGAACAACCCAAGATATTCAATTAAATACCAACGATATTTATTTGGTTGAAACCGATGATTTAGGAAACGCCATTAAAAGCAGCACTTATGGTGGCTCGGGAAATGAATTGGGGGTAAAAAGCATACAAGCACCGGATACAAAAATTGTAACCTTGAGTACCGCTAACATTGGAAGCAACAGCATGATAACCTTAATGAAACAAGGTTGGTAATAGAATTTTTTAGGATTTTTTAACCCTTTTTAGGATGATTCTGCTTTAATGAAGTTTATCAATCCTAAAACGTTTTTCAACCAATAAACCGATGAATCAAACCCAATTCATCAAAGATTGCTCAAATTTTCGCCTCGAAACCCAAAATAATCACTTTTATAAACAATATAAATTGCTATCAAACTGTAAATTGTGTAAATTTCTGAAAAATTTTGTGCCATGAAAAAATATATACTCATCCTATCGGTAAGCGCACTATTGTTAATTACGAATAAGGCTTATTCGTTATATGATTTAACTCTAGCCACCCAAACTGTAACCGATTGTGCCAATAGTGCCCAGGATGGCGCTGATGCTGGAGCTGGGTTATTTACAATTTCACCAACTGCTTGTGAGCGAATAAAACTCACAATAAATCAAACCAATGCTCAACCATTAAAGATCTACGAAGGTATCAATACCTCAGGTAACTTAATCTATGATGGCTCAGTAGTACAAACAGTTGATTTGACCACCGATTATGGAATTACCAGTGTTACCATTGAATTTGACCATGCCAATGCCTCAGCCGGAAATGAATACCTTATTACCTGGCAAGGGTTGTTTGCTTCCGATGGAGCTTCCACCAACAACGAATGTTTTGGTGACATTAATGGAACAGCCCAACTCTTCCCAACCAGTGGAACTTCCGGCTACACATATAATTGGACTCCGGCTGCAGCAACACGTAAAATTGAAAATCTGGCTGCCGGAAGTTATACAGTAACAGCAACCGATGCCAATGGATGTAAATTCGATACAAGTTTTACCATCACTCAACCACCACAAATGATAACTTCAATCAGCCAAACAAAGATTTCATGCTATGGCGATAATGACGGTGAAGCGCAGGTAACAGCCACCGGCGGTTCGGGTACGTTCAGTTACAACTGGGATAATGGTAAAGGAACATTAGCCGCCGCCACCGGGCTTAATCCGCTGATACTCTACCATGTCACCATCACCGATGCCAACCATGCTTCGTGTACC
>DYQV01000045.1 GCA_020719105.1 Rikenella microfusus | reverse complement strand
ATCGCACATTCACACCTTTCGCTGTGCTCAGGTATGAATAAAGCGGGTTAAATTATCTTAAAAATGGATTGTTTTTTTTCTCTTTCCCAATAGTAGTATCTGGTCCGTGTCCTGAAAATACTTTGGTTTCATCGGGTAGCACCAGTAATTTGGTTTTAATGCCATCAATCAGCAGGTCATAATCGCCACCTGGCAAATCGGCACGGCCAATGCTGTCGTTGAACAAAATGTCGCCACAAAACAGCAATCCATCGGCGGCGTTATAAAAAGCCACACCACCGGCTGAATGGCCCGGTACATGAATTACTTTTAGTTGAGTATTCCCAAAAGTAAATACCATTCCATCGGTTAAAAAGGTTGATGGCAAAGGTGGCTGGGTTTCAATGGTTAATCCATAACCGGCGCACGTTTTTTTGAAGTTTTCAATCCAAAAAATCTCGTCGGCATGACATGCCAAAGGTATTTGGTATGTATCGGCAAGGTATTGTGTGCCAAACAGGTGGTCCAAATGGTTGTGGGTTTGAATGATGTAAACGGGCTTCAGGTAGTTTTCGGCAATAAAAGCATCCAGCGTTTCATTCTCTTGTGGATAAAAGTTCCCCGGATCAACGATTACACATTCTTTGGAATCGTCGTATAGCAGATACGTATTTTCCTGAAAGGGGCTGAATATAAAGGTTTTGTAGTTCATAAAATTCAATTATTTAGTAGCTTTTTTTCTATTTTATTATAAAACTCAATGCCTATCCGGTTAATATGATCTAATAGTTCGGGATCTTTAATGTGATCAAAAACCGAAATATCAATGGTATAAGGTAAAAGCAATTCATCAAGTTGCAAACCAATTTGGTTTATAACTGAAAGGGTTAATCTATTTCCTTTAAGCGTAAGGTCAATGTCGGAACCAGGTTTGAAATTTCCTTTTGCCCTTGAGCCATACAAAATAGCTTTTTCTACTTCAGGAAATGAAGCAAATACTATGTGAATTTTTTTAACGGTGGTATGGTTTAAGCCGTATTTCATTTTTCTTTCGGATCCATTTCGCCGGATTGGACAATTATTTTCTCCATAACTAAATGGAGCTCAATAAACAAGAAGTAATAGGTATTCAAAATAGCTGTTGCAATTTCGTCAGCAGTTTCTTGGTTGTAGGTATGTGAAGTTTTTGATCGGCTCTCAATCATTTGCATCCAATTTGCACCATCTTTAATCAAATCGAGTTTAAAAGCCAACCGAAAGGCATCCCTGCTTCCCTGAATATTTGTTGAACCTTGATACTCATAGTAATCTTTTATTAAATTCCATGCTAGCTCAAAGTTATTTTCAAATGCTTGTATCAGGCCTTGCTTTTCTAGATCATTAAGGTTTTCGCCTTTTATTACAAACTTTTGCAATTGTGCAAGGGCTTTCGAAAAATTGTTGAAGCGTTGTATCCAGCGTATGTCTCTGTTTTCCATTTCTATGGATATTTGTAACCAATAATTGCGAATTTATAGTAACCAATTTTATGCCCAAAAATGGGCAAAGCTATTTGGTTTTCAAAAGTAAAAAATTTGTTTTTATGCGCTTAAAATAATATCGGGATCAATATTTAGTTTGTGATAAAGCGCTTTGGCTACCTTCATTGATATTTCCCGTTTACCGCGCATATACTCACTAACACGTGCTGTATTTGTGCCCAATAATTCAGCAAGCGATTTTTGAGTTAGTTTTCTTTCAAACATCCTAAGCTGAATTACCTCAGTCAAGGTTGGTTTCGGAACCGGAAAATGCTCTTCTTCGTAGGCTGCAACTATATCAGATAGTCTATTTAATTCAATGAAATTTTTGTCGTGAATACGGGTATTGTTACCAACTTTGGTTAGTAAAATATCTATCTTTTCAAGCATTTTGTGGTATTCTTCTGATGTTACTTGCATAATTAAATTAGTTTAGCTATTATTTTGTCGTACTCCGCATGTGTACCAATAAAACGAATATACACTTTTTTTGATGCAAAAATAATGATGCACACAATCCGGTAATGATTCCCATTTATATTAAAAACATATCGTTCATTGCCCACATAATCCACATTGTTATAGTCGTTTTTAAGTTCCAATAAATTATTCCAATTTGCCCTTGATACATTGTGATACCATTCGTAAAGTGCAATAGATGCGTTTGAATCGTTTTTTATAGAGTCGTTAATTTTTTTGAAAGTAACTATTCGCATGCTCATTTAATATATTACACAAAAGTAGTATTTAGTTACATATTGTGAAATAATATTCCATTAATGAATTAGTTTTTGTTGAATTTTAAGTTTATTGACAATCCGGAAGTAAAATCTATTTTTGCAAAAACAATTGCTGTGATTTATCCAGAAAATTTTGAACAAAAAGTTGACTTTATCAAGGTGCGGGCTCTCATAAAAGAGCATTGTCTGAGCGAATTAGGCATTTCGCTGGTTGACGACATGCGGTGGATGACCCAATTTGAAACCATCCGGCTGCGGTTGACCGAGACCCATGAGTTCAAACATATCCTTGAAAAAGGGGAGGAGTTTCCCACCGAGCATTTTTTTGATTTGCGTCCGGCCATCGCCAAAATACGGGTCAACGGAACTTTTCTGGAAGTAAAGGAACTGTTCGATCTGCGGCGGTCACTGCAAACCATTAAAGCCATACTCCGGTTTTTTAAAAAGGAAGAATCCACTCATAATTATCCCACATTGGCAGCAATTGCCCAAAAAGTGACGGTTCATCCTTACATTACTGATGGCATCGACCGCATACTTTCCAGCCAGGGCCGGATTAAAGACAATGCCTCGTCGGAATTGGCCGATATTCGGCGCGATTTGGCGGCCAAACAAAGTGCGGTTTCAAAACTGATACACCGCATTATTGCCCAAGCGCAGAAAGAAGGCTGGGTTGATGCCGATACCACCCTTTCGGTGCGCGATGGAAGAACCGTAATTCCGGTTCCGGCATCGTTTAAGCGCAAGATACCCGGCATTATTCACGACGAGTCGGCAACTGGTAAAACCAGCTATGTGGAACCCACTCCGGTGGTTGAAATGAACAATGAAATATCGGAATTGGAAATGGCCGAGCGGCGCGAGATTGTTAAAATTCTCCGCGAATTTACCGATTCCATCCGCCCGTATGCCGATGACTTGGAAGACAGTATTCAGCTAATGTCCATAATGGATTTTATAAGGGCCAAAGCAAAATTGGCGCTGCGCATCCATGCCATTGCGCCGGAGCTAGTGAACGAGCCTCGGATTGAATGGAACCAATCGGTTCATCCGCTGCTTTACCTCACTTTTAAAGCCGAGGATAGGGTTGTGGTACCATTGAACATAAAACTTTCTCAAGAGCAACGTATTTTACTCATTTCGGGGCCCAATGCCGGCGGAAAATCGGTTTGCCTGAAAACCGTCGGGTTGCTGCAATACATGCTGCAATGCGGATTACTCATTCCCGTTGAGGGAAAAAGTGTGGCTGGAATTTTCAAAAACCTCTTTATCGATATAGGAGATGAACAAAGCATTGATAATGATTTGAGTACCTACAGTTCGCACTTGTTGAACATGAAGCATTTTACCCGAAATGCCGATGCCCATACGTTGTTACTGATTGATGAATTTGGTACCGGTACTGAACCCATGCTGGGCGGTGCCATTGCCGAAGCGGTGCTGAACAAGTTGAACCAGAACAAAGCTTTCGGTGTAATTACCACCCATTATACCAATCTAAAGCATTTTGCTTCGTCGCAACCAGGCATTGTAAATGGTGCCATGCTTTATGATACCCAGCGGTTGGAACCTCTTTTTATGCTGGAAATTGGAAAACCCGGAAGCAGTTTTGCGTTCGAAATTGCCTACAAAATTGGACTTGCACAAGAAATTATAAACGATGCCAAATCGAAACTGGGAGAAGACCATGTAAATTTCGACAAGCATTTGAAGGAAATTCTCCGCGATAAAAGGTACTGGGAGCAAAAGCGGGAAAACATCCGAAAGATAGAACGACGGCTTGAGGAGATGATGGAAAAAGAGAAAGTGGAGCTGGAACAGGCAAAAGCCTTCCGAAAGGAAATTAAAGAAAACGCTCAAGAGGAAGCTAAAATGCTTTTAAAAGATACGAATAAGCTCATTGAAAATACCATCCGTCAAATAAAGGAAGTTCAGGCCGAAAAAAGTAAGACCAAAGAAATCAGGAATGAAGTGGAAGCTTTTAAGGTACAATTGGTTGAAGAAACGGATGAGCAGGACGAGAAGATCCTTCGCAAAATTGAAAAACTCAAGGAGCGCGAAAATCAGGTAAAAAGACCAAAAGAGGGAAATAAAGAGACGGAAAAACAGGAAAAACCCATCTTGAGAAAGGAAAAAACCTTTACCATTGGGATGCCGGTTAAAATTGCCGGTCAAACCACCATTGGCGAAGTAATGGAACTGACAGAGAAAAATGCCGTGGTTGCTTTTGGCAATTTATTAACTACAGTGGGAATTGATCGGTTGGAACTGCTCGATAATCAGGAAAAAAAACACCTGCGCTCTTCAAAAACCACTCATAAAAATTTTGTACAGTCGTATGAATTGAACGCACGTCGGCTTTCGTTTAAGCCGGGATTGGATATCAGGGGCAAACGGGCTGATGAAGCAGTAAAGTTGGTTACTGAATTTATTGACGAAGCCATTATGGTGGGCGTCCACGAGGTAAAAATACTTCATGGCAAGGGGAATGGAATTTTACGTCAATTGATACGTGAATATTTGCATACAGTAAATGGGGTGAGCAAAGTGCAGGATGAACACGTTGAGTTTGGTGGAGCCGGAATTACCGTGGTTTATTTTGGCTGAGGAATTAGGAAGAATTGTGGATTTAGGATTTACGATTTCGGATTGAGCAGATCAATAATCCGAAATCAACAATCCGAAATCCAAAATATGAAGACCAGCACCCAGAAGCCAGCAACCTAAAACCCAAAAACAAAACTTCCCGGAAAAAGATTTCCCTGTTTTTTAAAGAATTCATCGGCCAGCTCGCGTGTGGCAAAGGTCCCAATAATAATGCGATATACTTTTTTGCCTTGGCTATCGGCCACTTGTACAATTACATCTTTGGTGGTTTTGCTTTTTATTTCGCTGCACCGCTTAATTAAATTGGAGGCGTCCTGATAACTAGCCACCTGAATTCCAAAACCTTTGGGTTCCATTTGTTTTGAATCTAACATAAAATATTCCAATGCCTCGGCAGCTACCGTTCCTTTTGATTCCTGCTGCGGTTCTGCAACCTTGGTAGTTGTCTCTTTTGCTGCGTTTTTTGCTTCAAGTTTCTTTGTTTCAGGTTCTTTTTTTTTGGTTTCTTTTGGTATTTGTTTTTGAGAGGCTGTTATTGGAGAAGAGGCCCCCAATTTAATAACTTCAACTTTTACATTTGCTGTTCCTTTGCCAACAAATCCCAATTCCTGGGCGGCTTTTTTTGAAACATCAATAATTCGATCCTTAACGTAAGGACCTCGGTCGTTGATGATTAATTCTACGGTTTTTTTATTTTCAACATTGGTAACCGCTACTCGGGTTCCAAAAGGAAAGGTTCTGTGAGCCGCCGTAAGTTTTGATTGATCAAATTGTTCCCCACTGGCAGTAATCCGTCCCTCAAATTTATCGTCATAAAAAGAGGCCAACCCATGCTCTGTAATTTGAGCTTGAGAAGTTAAACAGGATATCAGAAGCAGTAATAATGTTAGTGTGTTTTTCATAAAAATTAATTCTGATTAGAGATCTTTTAATAATTCTTCTTTCTTTGGATAATAGCGTTCATAGTCTTTGCTATTTTCAGATAGCTCCAATTTATTTTTCGATTCTATATGTGCATTATGAATACTGACATTTAGCTCAAATCCGATGAGTAAAATATAGGCATTGATATTCAACCAAATAAGCAATGCAATTAAAGTTCCTATGGAGCCGTAGAGTTTGTTGTATTGTCCGAACCGACCTAAATAAAAGGAAAAAACCAAGGATGTAATTATAATTAGAATGGTGGCCATGATGGATCCTGGAGAAAAAAAATGCGAAGAAGTGCGCTTCGATGGTGCATAATGATATAAGAATGAAAGACTTAATAAAATTAAAGCCAATATGATAAACCATTGACTGAGAATGAAAACAACTTGTGAAAAACCCGTTTGCATGATACCCTGTTTTACCAGATATGTTAAAATTGTTTGGCCAAATATTATTAATCCAGTAGCTATGGTGGTAAGTATAAAAATGATTATAACCAGCACAATGGCAATTAATTGCATACTTATCCATTTGCGGTTTTCAAAGGCGTTTGCTGAAGCATTAAAAGCTGCTATCATGGCCGAAATACCGTTGGTACTGAAAAACAAAGCAGCTAAAAAACCAAATGAAAGCAAACTTCCTCTTTTATTGGTAGTAATATCCAGAATGGTGTTTTCCACTACCCGGTAAGTATCGGAAGGCAAAAATTTTTCAAGCAAACCAATCAGTTCAATTTGAAAATTGGGAATAGGGATGAAAGGAATTAAGGTAAAAAGAAAAATGATGCTGGGGAATAATGCCATAAAGAAGCTAAAAGAAATGCCAGAAGCCCTAACTCCAATGGCTCCATTTGTTATGCCATTAACATAAAAAACCCCCACATTGTAAAGTGGGACTTTTCCGAAACCCGGAAAAATAATTCGTTTGGCAAGAATCTTTAGTATTCTTATTCTTAGTTTTAGCCAATTAGAAATGGCAGTTTTTAACATGCAGTTATTTTAGAGCTTTTAAGCTTAAATCCAAGCTTTTAATTTGATGTGTCAATGCACCTATCGAAATAAAGTCAACTCCGCAATTAGCATAATCGCGCAGTGTTTCTTTGGTAATTCCACCCGATGATTCCGTTTCATATTTTCCACCAATCAAAGTAACTGCTTTTAATGTATCGGCAACTGAAAAATTATCAATCATGATGCGGTGTACGCCTCCAACTTCCATAATTTGTTCTATTTCGTCAAAGCTCCTGGCTTCCACTTCAATTTTCAGGTCTTTTCCATTAGCGGCTAAGTATTTTTGAACCCCTTCTATGGCTGGTCTTATTCCCCCGGAAAAATCAACATGGTTGTCTTTAATCATTATCATGTCGTAAAGCCCCATTCGATGGTTATCTCCACCGCCCAGTTTAACCGCCATTTTTTCAAAAATTCTCATGCCGGGAGTTGTTTTTCGGGTATCCAGGATTTTTGTTTTCAAACCGTCTAAAAGTTTGACGTATTCGTTGGTTTGTGTGGCAATACCGCTCATGCGTTGCATAAAATTCAAAACCAACCGTTCTGTTTGAAGAATGGAGAGCTCCTTGCCGCTTACTTCAAAAACCACATCGCCGGGTTTAACCCATTTGCCATCGGCAATAAATTGCGTTACACTAAGTTCAGGGTCGAAAAGGCGAAATACCATTTTGGCCACTTCAACTCCGGCAATAATCCCTTCTTGCTTAACCAATAGCTTGGCTTTACCGTTTTGAGTAGCCGGAATACAACTGAGTGAGGTGTGATCGCCATCGCCAACATCCTCATTGAGTGCATTTTTAATGAATTCCTGCATATAGTTTGATAATACTATCATTTTTCAATTCTAAATTGGTAAATTTTTGGGGTATTATTTTCTTGTTTGATAAGATAACAAACCTTAAATTTTTGATTTGCCGTATGCATGATTCCAACCACAAAATTGCTGTTAGCAGTATTGTTCTGGCTAACAATTTGATAAGAAAGGATTGGATTTTTTTTAAAAAAGCCTGAAATAATGTATTGAGCTTGTGAATTGCTATAAATACCTTGGTTGTCAATAAGTGATAAATCTATTTTATTGTGAAATGTTTGGGAAAGCAATTGGGCATCAATAGCTGTTATTGCATTAGTAACCATTAAGTTGAGTGAATCAAACAACTGCTTTTGTTCCGTTATATCCTGCGCATAAAGGGGAACTCTGAATAGCAGAAGCAACAGAGTACCGTAAAAAAGATTTTTTTTGTTTGAAAACATTTAGTTAATTTCCGCTTTTACTTGAATTATTGCAAATTTAGTGAGTTTTAACTAAGAACAAAGAGATGGTTTTAGGATAATAATGTACAGTTTAATACTTAAAATAAGTCGGAATGAGTTCCAGTGCGGGTAAATATAATTGTTTTTTCGCTAGGATTAATTTTCCATATCAATAGCCAATTATTTTTAATATGACATTCCATAAAACCTTTGTAGTTACTTATAAGTGGATGTGGCTTATATTCTTTTGGCAATTCACCTTTTTCAAGAAGAGTTTTAATGACTTTTTCAAGAAGCGAAATATCATAACCACGGCTTATAATGAGTTTATAGTCTTTTTTAAAAGCTCCAGTATAGTCAGGAGTAAAACTCATTTATTCAGTTGTTTAAATAAATCTTCTATGTTTTCAGCTTTATATAAGCGTCCATTTTCAGCATCTTCAATTGCTTGCAAGGTAACTTTGTTTGGTTTCTGTACAGGATCGATAATGATATATTTTTCGCTTTTTGCCATTTCCTTAATAAGCCCTAGCAGATGCCTTGTTTTATTAGTCTTATCCTCAATAATAATAGTATGTATAGCCATTTTCAAATATTTGAATCAAAATTAACAAATTAAATCCAGATTATTATGAACTTAGAAAACTACATTATTCCATTTTTTGGCTATGAAAGAACTAATGAATAAAATTTCAGTTATTGGAATGTGTAAAGGATTCTTTAGGTGACTCAATTTATCAACATCATAAAAAATCAATGAAAGCTACATTACTTGTAATCGGAAAAACCGATGATGCATACCTTAACGAAGGGTTTAAGAACTATGCAAATCGAATTAATAGGTATATGGCTTTTGACCTGGAAGTAATTGCTGACTTAAAAAACACCCGTAATTTAAGCGAGACCATCCAAAAGGAAAAAGAAGGCGAACTTATTTTAAAAAAGATTCAATCGGGCGATATTTTAGTGTTATTGGACGAGAATGGAATGCAATATTCCTCAATTTCGTATGCTCAATGGTTCAATTCAATGCTCATTTCGGGGCAAAAACGCATTGTTTTTGTAATTGGCGGACCTTATGGGTTTTCTGAAGCGGTTTATCAAAAAGCCCATCATAAAATATCCTTTTCAAAAATGACCTTTTCGCACCAATTGATACGCCTGATTTTTGCTGAACAATTTTATCGGGCTCATACCATTTTGAAAGGAGAGCCTTACCATCATCAATAAATTAACTATGCGCCAGTTGATTAAGAAGTTTATTTATTTATTGTTGTTTTTTGCTTTTCTGGCTTTGGGTTGGGTTTTGAATAAACCTGGAGTTGTTTTGCATAGCAATGCATCCACCACCCGAACATTAACTGAATTATTGCACGAAAAGGAATGGGTTGCCGATCAGTTAATGGATACTCTTTTATCGAAAATTGAAGATGAAACCTTTTCGGAATGGGTAAATACCAATAGCCACATCATTGATTTTTACTTCAAAAATCAAGGTATTATCCTTTATATATATCAGGCAAACGAATTGGTTTATTGGACGAATAATTCAGTGGCTGTTCCTCAAGATACTTTTTGGTTAGATAAGCCTTTTAAAAGAATAGGGAATGTGTTAGCCGAAGTGCGAACTAAAAACACTAACAAGGCGAAAAGTGCTGCTTTAATTCAGATAATGACGGATTATCCGTTTGAAAACGAGTTTTTAAAAGATGAGTTTCATAAATCGTTAGCTATTTCCAACAGTTTTTCATTGGTGGTTGATGAAGGTTCAGGAAATTCAGCTATAACGAATAAGGAAGGTGCCTATTTATTTAGCTTAAAGGAAAACTCATTGGTTAATTTCGCTCAAAAAGAGAATGTAATTTCGATTGTTATACTTATAGCTGCTTTTTTTCTTTTGCTTTTTGCCCGTGACCTATTTAAGAATAGGAAACTCTCTTTTGCACAATTTCTATTGTTCTCTGCTTTTTTAATTGGAGTTAGAGTGGCTATGCAGGGATTTCGGATTCCTTATTTTTTTGACAAATTACCCTTATTTCAACCCGAGACTTTTGCTTATTCGCACTTCTTTCCCTCACTGGGTGATTTGATGATTTCTGTTGCTTTGTTGGTAAGTCTTATTTATATTTTTTACTCCAAAGTTAATTTCAAAAAAATTCATGAATTTAAAACCATCACTAAATACTCAATTCTTTTATCATGGATTGTTTTTATTTTAGGTTACTTGCTTCTGGCGCATAATATATTCAAACATCTTATTCTGGATTCTAACTTTCAATATGAGGCGTATGATGTATTAAACCTTTCCGTCTTTAGTTTTATTGGATACTTTATACTCATTGTTTTATTTGCAGGGTTTATATTACTGGTTGATAAATTTATTTATCAGACAAGAAGTGCCATCATCCCCGATTCTGTTTTGTATTATATTGCCGGGATAACTTTTCTGTGTGCTGTTTTTTTACTATTCTTTCATGGGAAGGAGCATCTTGTTTCCCTACTTTTTATTGCCTTGGTGATAATTTATTGGATAGTTATCCGATTGAAGCTCCATCCGGGTTTTGGTTCTATGGTAATTCTCCTCGCTTTGTTTGCAAGCTATTCTACTTATTTTATCAGAAAAGAGAATTATACTAAGCGGATTGAGGAAAGCAAAGTATTGGCCGTTAACTTGGCCCGCGAACAGGATCCGGTGGCTGAATTGGTATTAAGCGAATTAATTGAGAAAGTAAAAAAGGATACGGTTATTTCCAGTATGCTCCAAAAGGAATGGTTTAACTTTAACGATATGAGCAATTACATCCAGAGTGAATATTTTACTGGATATTTGGGCCGATATAGTTTTCAATTAACCCTTTGCAATTCAAAAGATAGTGTTCTGCTGGATGCGCCCACTCAAGAATGGGAGTATTGTTTCGGGTTTTTTCAAGAAATGATCAAACAGAACGGAACCCCAACAAATGTTCCCGGGCTATATTACCTTAAAAGCCGGAATGGTGGGGTAAACTACTTTTTAAATTTACGAATTAACCTAAAGCAGGGGTGGGATGATGTAAGGCTTTACCTTGAACTTACCTCAAAACCAAATTTTGAAGTGCTGGGTTATCCTGAATTATTACTTGAGAAACCGTTGGTACTGTATAAAAACTATCATAATTTGAATTATGCAAAATATGCCGACAATAAATTACAGGTGCGTACCGGAAACTTCCCTTATGCATTCGAACGCTCCATTTATAAGTTTGCCCATACTGAGTTTGCATTTTTTAAAACCGAAGGATTCGACCATCTGTTATACAATGCCGATGAAAAAAACACGGTGATTGTAAGTTTTCCAACCATCCGGTTTCACCATGTTTTGATTTCATTTACTTACATCTATTTCTTTTTCTTCATTCTTACAATTTTGCTGCTAATTATTGGAAACCGATTTACTCCAATAGTTAATTTTACCTGGAGCATAAAAAACAAGATAGTTTATAGCATGATTTTAATTTTGCTCATTTCACTGGTATTTGTTGGGGGAGGAACCATATTTTATACTTATAGGCAGTTTGAAAAAGGGCAGAACACTATGTTGAGCGAGAAGTTGCAATCGATATTGGTTGAAATTGAAACTAAGTTGGCAACGTATAAGAGCATTGATCAAATATCGCCCGACTATCTGAATTATTTATTGCTAAAATTTTCCAATGTATTTTATACCGATATTAATTTATACGATTTGAAAGGAAATTTGGTAGCCACCTCGCGGAACGAAATATTTGAGCGCCAACTAACCAGTACCAAAATGAATGCCGAGGCATACCGGGAGCTGGTAATCAATAAAAAAGCCAGAATTGTACATAAAGAGGATATTGGAAACCTGCATTATTATTCCGGTTATGTACCATTTATAAGTTCTGATGGACGTTTGTTAGCCTATTTGAATCTTCCTTATTTTTCGAAAGAAAGTGCATTCAGGCAAGAACTTTTAGGGGTGGTAGTGGCAGTTATAAATATTTATGCCTTTTTAATAATACTAAGCATTGTTATTGCTTTTTATATGTCGGGTAAAATTACAGAGCCTTTGCGAGTGCTTCAACAGCGAATAAGCAACATTGATTTGCGCAAAGAAAATGAACGGGTTGAATATAAAGGTAAAGATGAAATTGCAGAACTTGTTTATGAGTATAACCGTATGTTGGAAGAATTGGATAACAGTACTCAACTGCTTGCAAAATCGGCAAGGGAATCGGCTTGGCGCGAAATGGCTAAGCAAATAGCTCATGAAATTAAAAACCCGTTAACCCCCATGAAGCTGAACATTCAGCTTTTAGAACTTTCGTGGAAGAATAAAGACTCTGATTTTAATGAAAGGTTTAACCGATTTACCGGAAACCTGATAGAACAAATAAACAGTCTATCGTCCATTGCTTCTGCTTTTTCGCAATTTGCACAAATGCCTAAAGCCCGTTCTGAAAAAGTGGATATCAAGGATAGGATAATTCAGAGCGCGCAACTATATAAAGAATGCACGTTTGCTCATGTAACCTACAATTTTAACCACAAAGAAGCTATTTATGTAAAAGCCGACAATGAGCGGATGCTTCAGGTATTTAATAATTTGATAAAAAATGCCATCCAATCAATTCCAAGAAACGGGCAGGGGATAATTTCAATTCATCTCACCCAATCGGAGCAAAGTGTGGTGGTAGAAGTAAAGGATAATGGTACCGGAATTGACCCGGAAATGGCTAATAAACTTTTTCAGCCTAATTTTACCACTAAAAGTAGCGGCACCGGACTTGGGTTGGCCATTGTTAAAAATATTGTGGAAGAATTTGGTGGAGCCATTTGGTTTCAATCGGAAGCAAATCAGGGAACTTCTTTTTTTGTTTCGCTGCCATTATATAACGATGAGGTTTAACCCGCTTTATTCATACCTGAGCACAGCGAAAGGTGTGAATGTGCGAT
>DYQV01000422.1 GCA_020719105.1 Rikenella microfusus | reverse complement strand
CAATTTTGTGGAATAGCTTAATCGTCAGGATTATTCATGAATAATCCGGGTTAATCCTTTTCATTCCCTGTTGTGCTTTTCGGTGGCTGGTATCCGCCTGCCGGCGGATAGACCTCCGTTCAAAATTTACAACGGCTTAAAGTTCAGTCCTTCCTTATTTTGTGAGACCTCTGCATTCCTCTATGCAGCTCATATCCCATAAGTATTATGGCCTCTGCTGAATTCCTGGTATTTAGGAACCGAACCTAATCCAAGGCCTCCCCCGGTAAGAGCTTCTTCCTTCATCCAATCTCTGTGGCATCTACCTTAAAACAGATTTTGTGTTGTTCGGACGGTGCAGAGGTGTGATTGCTTATGCCCGTTTATAGTCCTCATATGCCGTTCCTGTTCGTCAGTACCGGATTTTGCCGTTTGGCTTCCTTCACTGCTGCCGTTGCCGGCAACCAGCTTGCCACATGCTAATACTTCCAGGCGTTACCCCGGTGTATAAGGGATTTGCACCCTCTGGAAAAATTACACTTGATGTTTTGCTCTTATGTAACGTTTATTTGTATTTTTAAACTTTTTCAACATCTTACAGCAAGTGTGCGCTGCTCATGCAGGGCACACACAAAGGCTATATGCAATAAGGGTTTCAGTGGTATGCGAAGGGTTGTAGCCCGCTTCAACTTTTTGTGTACCTTGATAGGTAATCGCCCGCAACCCCTTACTGGCCATATTGTCAACCGTTAGTCCAAACCAAAAAAAAAGAAGTCTCCTAAAATAAATCACATACAAAATTTGGATTTGTGTTATCTAATTTGGTAACTTTGAAAGAAAAAAATGCCGACGATTAAAATAATAGACTCAATTAAAATTGATTTATATTCCAGAGAGCATGCACCACCTCACTTTCATGCGATATACGATGATTTTGAAATTCTCATAACAATTCGAGATTTAACCCGCTTTATTCATACCTGAGCACAGCGAAAGGTATAGATGTGTGCAGGAATGAGGGCTGCAAAGCGGAAAAACCCCGATTTAGCTACACCTCAATATTGGGATTATTTTTTCTCCCAATATTGAGGTGTAGCTTAATCGTCAGGATTATTAATGAATAATCCGGGTTAACAATATATGCTGGAAAAATGCCGATTCCCCAATTGAAGAAAATTTTGGAATGGGCGAAAATGAATCAAGGAATGCTCACTGAAAACTTTAAACGATTAAATGCACGGCTATGAGAAAGACTATCAAAATACCAAGAATTCTTAAAATCGAGAAAATTGAAGGTTTTAAGATTTATGTCATGTTCAACAATGGAGAAACCAGATTGCTTGATTTCAAGAAAATATTGGACGATTGGAATGTGCAAAAAACAGATATTGAATTTAAACTGTACAATGAATTGGAATTTAAAAAAGTAAAATTGATAAATCAAACTTTATCATGGGAAAATATTCCTATTCGATTAATTGATGAGAATGGAAATGAATTAGATTATCCATATGAAATAGGTGCAGATGTTTTATTCAAACTAAGTCAATTCTCAGACTTAGCTTTGAAAAAATATGGTGATATTATTAGAAAAGAGCGAATAAAAGCAGGCTTGACTCAAGAAGAACTGGCGCATAGAGCTGGTATCACAAGATTTTATATTTCAAGATTTGAAAACAATAAATCAGACATTAAACTTTCGACATTTAGGAGGATTATTGAATCTGGATTAGGAAAAAAAATGAAATTAAAAATAGAATGATAATAATTGGCAGGGGCTAATCGAGTAGACTGCCCCGCCAGATAAACTGACGGGGAGAGCCTCTCACACCACCGTACGTACGGGTCTCGTATACGGCGGTTCTTTAAATCAAGGGGAATAGTGGATAACTGTTGAACCTTAGTGAAACTATTTGATAGGTTTCAATTAGAGGAATATTACCACGTTTTTTCAATCGGCGGATCAAGCACATGGTAGTCTTACACTTTATCTTGCGATGTAAAATCTGCAATAAAAGTACATGGTCAACCCTATCAAAAAATTCCTTCAAGTCTATTTCAACAAAGTGCTGATAGCCTGAATTAATGTAATCCATTGATTTGCGTACTGCTTGATGCGTGTTGCGCTTGGGGCGAAAACCGTAGCTGTATTCCGAGAACATGTACTCGTATTGAGCCATTATTACCCTTGATACGGCTTGCTGCAGCAATCGGCCTGCAACCGTGGGGATAACCAATAACCTCATCTTACTCTTACCTTTGGGGATTTCTTTCCCCCTTATTGGTTGTGGAAAATATTCGCGTTGGCAGATATTTTCAACTAAAGCAGAACGGTGGTGTTTTAGATATCCCTCTAAGTCTGAAAACCTCATACCATCAACTCCGGAAGCTCCTTTGTTCCGGATAACCTCTTTGCCGGCTTCGGTTAAATTCTGTGCATTTAAAATCCTTTCAATTAAATCCGCTCCTCTTGTTCGGTTATTAACCCGCTTTATTCATACCTGAGCAAAGCGAAAAAACCCGATTTAACTATTACCAAAATTGGGATTATTTTTTCTCCCAATTTTGAGGTGCAGCTTAATCGCCAGGATTATTCATGAATAATCCGGGTTAAATCACCATTTGACGATTTATAAATTAAGTGTATATTTGAAAATATTATGTGACTTTAACTGCACAAAACCAACCAAATTTGGTTGTATATATGTAGTTTCACCACACATATATGGAAGTTATAATTCAGCACGGACATTTCGCTAAAAGCCAAATTTACCTGCTCTTTTA
>DYQV01000044.1 GCA_020719105.1 Rikenella microfusus | reverse complement strand
GGGTTTTTTAGCTTTTCAGAGTGGATTCAACAATAAAACCTATATATCATGAAAACCTCCTCTTTACTTGTACTCGCTTTTATACTTTCCATTCCGTCAATTAACGCCCAAACCATCAGCGAATGGAGGGAAGAGAATAGAACTGGTGTTTCCTCAGAAACGGGATTGTTAAAATCGTGGCCCGAAAATGGACCAGACTTAGTATGGATGAGTAAGGATTTGCCAAAAGGGAATTCTTCCGTTTCATTTAGCAACAATACCCTGTTTTTAACCGGAACAAGAGAAACCAATGATATTCTGGTGGCAATTGATTCTGTTGGAGTTATTAAATGGCAAACCCCTTATGGCCGTGCCTGGAACGAATCGTTTCCTGAAAGCCGCTGTACCCCAACAGTTGAGGGTGACCGGGTTTATGTATCCAGCGGATTGGGAGACTTGGCTTGTGTAGATGCAATTAGCGGCACCATAGTGTGGTCACTCAAAGCCAGCGAAATATACAAAGGAACCTTTGGCCCTTGGGGCATAGCGGAATCCTTACTTCTTGATGGTGAAAAACTGTATTATACCCCGGGTGGTAACAAAACAACTACCATTGCCTTAGAAAAATCAACAGGAAAACTGCTATGGAAAACTGAAAGTTTAAATGACATTCCCGGATATGTTTCCCCAATTTTGATTGAAAATGACGGCAAAAAACTGCTTGTCAATGTATCGGGTACGTATGTGTTTGCCGTGGATGTTTCCAATGGAACTATTGTTTGGAAAATTAATCATGTGGATATTTATACCCCAACGCAATTAGCTTCAAAAGGAAATGAAGCTACTATTAAATGTGTAACACCCCTTTATCACGAAGGCCGGGTATATGTTACCAGTGGGTACAATCAAGGTGGTGTAATGCTACAAATAACGAATGCAGGGAACAATGCTTCCATTGTATGGACCGATTCTGTATTGGATGTTCACCACGGGGGAGCAGTTTTAGTAAATGGATTCATTTATGGTTCCAATTGGCTCAACAACAGCAACGGAAACTGGATATGTTTGGATTGGAATACCGGTAAGAAAATGTATGATGAAAAATGGAAATGCAAAGGTTCCCTGATTGCTGCCGAAGAGATGCTTTATATTTATGACGAAAAGACAGGTTATGTGGGATTAGTAAAAGCGCAACCCGAGAAATTTGAAGTAATAAGTAGTTTTAAAATTACTGAAGGTACCGGACCTCATTGGATGCATCCGGTCATACATAAAGAAAAACTTTATATCCGTCATGGAATCGCACTAATGGCATACGATATTAAAGAAAAGTAAGAGCCTGCAATTTAGATTGATTCAAAGTTCCAATACAGGGTAATTCCATTATTTTTGCTTAATTGAATATTTCAGGGTTTGGAATTGATGGAAAAACGAAAAGAACAATATGTATTTTACAGTATCATCCTATTAGGTATTGCTATTTTTATTTTTTGGTTTTTTCACAATCCGGTTAAAGAATTAAGCGAAAACCATCCTGGATTGGATAATCGTCCTCCTTTTAGCTCTGTGAATGAGGATTCAGTAATGATAGGAGAAAAATATAAGCAATACGATTCATTGTTCCAAACTACATTGACCGGAAAATGGCCAAATTTTAGAGGTGCCGATTACGACAATGTAAACAAAGAAAAGATTCCACTCATTGATTCATTTGGTGAGGCAGGTCCAAAAATTATCTGGAATATAGAGCTGGGCGAAGGGCATGCTGCCCCGGTTATTTACAACGGAAGGGTTTATATTCTTGATTACGACGAACGAAAAAAAAACGATGCTCTCCGTTGCTTTTCGTTGGAAACCGGAAAAGAGATTTGGCGTCGGTGGTATCAGGTGAACCTTAAGCGGAACCATGGAATATCGCGAACCGTGCCGGCAATTACCGATAATTATATAGTATCTATTGGTCCCCGCTGTCACGTTATGTGCTGCAATCCGGTAACCGGCAATTTTTTATGGGGAATCGACTTAGCAAAGGAATACAATACTGAGGTACCCTTATGGTACACCGGACAATGCCCGCTTATTGATAACAATAGAGTCATTATTGCTCCGGGTGGTTCATCGCTCATGATTGGAATTGACTGTGCCACTGGAAAAGTGGTCTGGAAAACCCCAAATCCCGATAATTTAAAAATGTCGCACTCTTCCATCATACCCATGACTTTTTACGGAAAGAAGATGTATGTGTATGCTGCACTGGGTGCACTATGTGGTATTTCAGCCGAAGGTGATGATACCGGTAAAATACTTTGGAAAACAAGTGCTTTTAATCCTTCGGTAATTGCCCCATCACCAATATATATTGGCCAAAATAAAATTTATTTGACCGCAGGATATGGTGCAGGAGCCACGTTAATTGAAATAAATAAAGAAGAAACTGGTTTTTCGGCAAAAACTCTTCAACTTTATAAACCTTCCAAAGGAATGGCATCAGAACAACAAACGCCAATAATTTACAATGGACTGGTTTATAACATTCAACCCAAAGATGCCGGTGCCACCCGCAACCAGTTTGTTTGCTGCAAACCCGACGATTTTAATAACATCCTGTGGACCAGCAGCAAAGAAGAGCGATTTGGGTTGGGACCATTTCTGTTAGCCGACGGTAAATTTTTTATTCTAAACGACGAAGCAGATCTTACCATTGCAAAACTGAGTACTTCTAAATTTAAAGTGCTCGATAAGACAAAAATTATAGACGGGCAGGATGCATGGGGCCCCATGGCAATGGCCGATGGATATTTGCTTTTACGCGATTCCAAAACCATGGTATGTATTGATATGAAAGCCCATTAAAAATGAAAAAATAGTGCAACAATGAAACAAAAATTAATTATCGGCTTTTCAGTTATATTATTACTAACAGTAGTGTATCTAATCGGAAGCGATTTGTTTACAAATTCCTCTAAACATGACGAAAACCCAACGGAGTATAAAATTGATAAGCTTCGTCAAATTGATTCATCATTAATTTGCTACAAAGAAATAAATCACTTCAATTCTGGAATGAGTAAGGCTAAAGGTTTAGCAATTGATGAGAATAACACCATTTATATTGCCGGAAACAAGCAGGTACTGTTGTTTAATTCCAGTGGAATAAAAACGGGTGGTTTTAAAATGGATACCCTTGCCCATTGCTTAGCCGTTGATAACGACCAAATCTATTTAGGAGCAGGTAATCGCATCCTTCAATACAATATAGCCGGGGAGCAAATTAGTAGTTGGCCTGCCTTTAACCCTAAAAGTTTTATTACATCAATAGCCTTAAATGGCAACCATATTTATGCTGCCGATGCCATAAACAGGAGGGTTTTCAAATACAACAAAAATGGAAATTTAGTATGGGAAATTGGTAAAAAAGATACAGCTAAAGGCTTTGAGGGTTTTGTTATTCCAAGCCCTTATTTCGAAGTGGCTTTTGGAGCTTATAACGATATGTGGGCAGTTAATCCGGGCAAGCATCTGGTTCAGAATTTTTCCGTTGAAGGGGAAATTCAATCATCATGGGGTTTGACATCTTTCAGTATTGAAGGGTTTTCAGGGTGTTGTAACCCAAGTCACATAGCCATTCTGCCCAATGGCGAATTTGTAACCTACGAAAAGGGGTTGGAACGTATTAAAATTTACGACCCCACCGGAAAATTCCGTTGTGTGGTTGCCGGGCCCGAAAGTTTTATGAGAAAAGAAGATTTAATTTTGAAAATAGCACCTTGTGTGGTCGATTTAGCCGTGGATAATGAAGGGACTATTTATGTGCTGGATGCAAATAATATGGTTAAAGTATTTGTCAAAAAGTAATATTACTCCTACTGAATATGGACAATAAAAAACTCAACCGCCGCGAATTTATTAATAAAGGCGTACGAATTGGTATTGGAGTTGGAATAGGCGTCATTGGCTATGAATTGCTCTCCCGGACTTTATCTTCAAAAACGGTATGGCAAATTGATCCCGCAAAATGCATTCAATGCGGTAAGTGCGCCACTTCGTGTGTTTTGGAGCAATCGGCAGTAAAATGCCTGCATGTTTATCAAATGTGTGGTTATTGTGATTTGTGCAGCGGTTATCTGCGACCCGAAACCAAGGAACTGACCACCGGTGCCGAAAATCAGCTATGTCCCACATCGGCCATTGAACGAAAATACATTGATGACCCCTATTTCGAATATCATATAAATGAAGAATTATGTATTGGCTGCGGAAAATGTGTAAAAGGCTGCGGTGCTTTTGGAAATGGGTCGTTGCAATTACAGGTACAGCATGAACTTTGCGTTAACTGCAATCAATGCGCCATAGCCCGGGAATGTCCTTCGGAAGCATTTAGCCGGGTTCCAGCCTCTTCGCCCTATTTGTTAAAAGGGTTTGGGGGCAAATAATTAAAAACATCGGTACGATTAAATATTTATAGATATAAGCAATTGTTTGAATGAAGAAAAGTACACAAGTTGCCCTTATTTTACTAATAACTTCACTGATTGCATTCAATTTATTTGGTGTCCAGCGGTTTCCCCGTCCGGAATTTGAAAACGGATATCAGCAACCCGAAACCATATTGAATGCTCCAAGGGCCCTATTTTTTGAATATTTCGATTTGGCGGTATTAATTGGCAGCCTCTCTTTAATTACCTGGCTGATACTTAAAAAAAGGTCCCGTAAGGCCGTCTTTTGGGTTATGATATTTTCCCTGCTCTACTTTGGGTTTTATCGTAAAGGGTGCATTTGTCCGGTGGGTTCGCTGCAGAATGTAACGTTGGCATTGTTTAATCCAGAATATAGTCTCCCCATAAACGGGATTGCATTTTTTATTATCCCTTTGGTTTTTACTTTGTTTTTTGGACGAACTTTCTGTGCGGGAGTCTGCCCTCTGGGTGCCATTCAAGATGTGTTTGCTTTACGTCCGGTGAGTTTAAAATCATGGGTTCAGTCGCTGCTGGGCCTAATTCCTTTCATTTATTTGGGACTGGCTGTTTTATTTGCCGCCACCGCTTCCGATTTTATTGTTTGCCGATACGACCCATTTGTGGGATTTTTCAGGCACAATGCTTCCTTTATGATGTTTGCCATTGGGGGTATTTTACTTTTTATAAGCGTGTTTATTGCCAGGCCATACTGTCGATTTTTATGTCCTTATGGTGTATTACTTAATCTGGTGAGCCGCTTTTCAAAAAAACACCTTACTATTGCTCCTTCAGCCTGCATCAGTTGCCGCCTGTGTGAAAATTCCTGCCCTTTTGGGGCCATTGATAAACCTACCGGTGCAAAATTTAAGCAACCCAGCAACGTTTTGGTTAAAAAGCTTATACTGTATTGTTTAATTATTCCTTTTTTGATGGCCGTATGTGGCTGGACCGCTTCAAAATATTATGAATCTTTTGCTAAAGTGAATTTTAAAGTAAAGTTGGCTACCGAAATTATGCAATCAAAAAATAGCGAATCTGAGGTCATCCCATTGGAAATAACTGCTTTCCGTTCTTCCGGAAACTCAGAGGAAGTGTTATTTGAGGAAGCAAAAGTGATTTTGAACCGTTTTTATTTGGGCAACTGGTTTTTGGGTGGTTTTATTGGATTGGTTTTTGGATTGACACTGGCCCGACTGACGATTATTCCTTATAAAACCGATTACACAACCAACAAAGGAACCTGCTTCAGTTGTGCACGATGTGTAGATTATTGTCCGGTAAAAGAATAAAAAAACTTAATGTCATGTTTAAAAAATTTGACCTAAAAAACTTTGGTACCGACCAGCTATGGAACCGGATAGCATTGGTTTCCGGAATATTTGCATTACTGGTTTGTGTATTATTAATTGGCAATTACATTCAGGTAAAAAAGGCCGATCCCATAAATATGAAGGTTATTAATTCATTGGTAGAGAGACTTCATAAAGACCCATCAGATGTAAAACTACGCGAAGAAATACGAACCTTGGATTTATTGTCACGAAAAGCCTATTTTACTTCGAAATGGCAAATCAGAACGGGCGGTTATTTTGTGTTGGCGGCTATTGCATTAATGGTAATTTCCTTACAAATAATCAGTTATCGGAAAACAATAGTACCCCAGTTATCGCCCGAAAATGATGACAATACCATGGCTTACCGCAATAAAACACGGGTATTTATAGTAACCGGAGGAAGCCTTATTCTGGCAACGGCACTTATTTTTGCCATTCTGGCAACCAACGAACTGAAAGAAAAATTTGCCGTTCAAGAAATTAATGAAGAAACACCGATTGAAAATAATTCAGATTTAATTACTCAAGCTGCTGATTCCCTTGTTTTGGAAATAATTGATACTACAGGTACTTCTAACATCACCATTAAACACACTGTAGCATCAGCTTTTACAAATAATGATAGCGTTAACGAAAAATCTGCAGCCAGTAGCAAAGACAATTTCCCAACCTTCCGGGGTCCGGGAGGAAACGGGATTGCAAAACAAAAAAACATCCCCATTAGTTGGGACGGTAGCACGGGAGACAACATCCGGTGGAAAACAGCTATTCCGCTTCCGGGTTACAACTCACCCATAATTTGGGGCAACAAAATATTTGTAACCGGTGCCAATACTGCAAAGCGCGAAGTTTACTGCATCAACCGAAATACCGGAGCCATGATTTGGACTGTTGTAGTTGAAAATATCCCAAATTCCCCTGGGCAAGCACCCAAAGTAATTGCTGAAACTGGCCACGCTGCGCCCACCGCCGCTACCGATGGCATTGGGGTTTATGCCATATTCTCAAACGGTGACATTATTGGCTTAGATATGGATGGAAAAAAACTGTGGGCTGAAAACCTCGGCGTACCAGGAAATCACTACGGCCATTCGTCGTCGCTCATGATTTTTAAAGACCTGGTGATTGTGCAATACGACCAGAAAACATCGCCCAAGTTGATGGCCCTATCCACAAAAACGGGCAAAACTGTATGGAGCACCAACCGCGATGTAAAAATATCTTGGGCATCGCCTGTAATAGTGAATACCGGCAAACGCACCGAAATTATTTTAGCAGCGGAACCTTTTGTGGCATCCTACAATCCGGCTGATGGGAAAGAACTTTGGAAAATCGACTGCATATCGGGCGAAGTAGGGCCATCGGTGGCTTATGCCAATGGAATGGTTTTTTCGGTTAACGATTATTCCAAACTGGCCGCCATCAAAATTGGAGCCGATCAACCCACCGTATTATGGGAAAACACCGATTATCTTTCCGATATACCCAGCCCGGTGGCTACCGATAAGTATCTTATCCTATCCACCAGTTATGGCTTAACGGTGTGTTACGATGCCGTAACAGGCGAAAAATATTGGGAAAAAGAATTCGGGAACAACGTGTACGCTTCGCCCATTATTGCGGAAGGCAAGGTATATTTGATGGATAAAACCGGTATTATGCATATTTTTAAAGCCGATAAGGAATATGTTTCGCTGGGTGAACCCAAATTGGGCGAACCATCGGTTTGTACACCGGCCTTTACGAATGGTTTTATATATCTGAGAGGCGATAAAAATCTATACAGCATTGGAAAATAACATGAGCCGCGAAATAACAGATAAAGTGGATGGGTTAATCCGACAAATAGGTACCGCTGCCGATAAGGTAATTCCTATACTGCAGGCCATTCAGAATGAGTTCAATTACTTGCCTGAAGAAGCACTCCGGTATGTTTGCGAAAAAACCGATATCACCCAATCATCCATTCATGGAATTGCCACTTTTTATTCCCAATTCCGGCTCAAACCCGTTGGCAAACACATTATTAAAGTTTGTGTTGGTACCGCCTGTCATGTTAAAGGTGCCGGTTTGGTGTACGATGCTTTCCGACGTACCTTAAATTTAACGGATGGCGACAACACCGACGAAGAAATGCTTTTTACCCTCGAAAAAGTAGCTTGTTTGGGCTGTTGCACCTTGGCCCCTGTGGTTCAAATCGATGATGTAACCTTTGGTCACGTGGGTATTGAACAAACCCCTGATATTTTACTGGAATTTTTGAATAAGAAAACCACCGGCGATTTCGCTAAATTTTCAACACCGAAGCTGAATGTTGAATCGCAAGGTGAGATACGGATTGGATTGGGTTCGTGCTGTGTAGCCAGTGGAAGCGAAGCCGTAAAAAACGAACTCGAGAAAACGCTGGCTCAGAGCAATATCAACGTAACGGTTAAACACGTGGGTTGCGTGGGCATCTGCAACCAGGTTCCCATTTTGGAAATCCACAAACCGGGCGAACAACCCTCGTTTTACACCAAAATAAAACCTCAGGAAGTAAGGGATGTCATTAAGCAGCACTTTAAGCCACGAGGTTCCTTGGATCAAATCAAAACCGGGGTATTCAATTTTTTCGATAGCCTGGTTACCGAAAATCTGCCAAGGTCTTTTAACCGCTACGATTTGGACCAAACCCATACTCCCGTTTTTGAGTTTTTAGATGGCCAAATGAGCATTGCCACCGAATTCCGAGGGGAACTAAAACCCAGTGATATAGCTGAATATAAGATTAAAGAAGGGTTTGAAGCATTGCGTAAATGCTTACAGGAATATTCGCCTAACGAAATCATAGCCATAATAAAACAAAGCGGGTTGCGAGGGCGTGGTGGAGCCGGTTTTCCATCGGCCACCAAATGGCAATTGGTGCACGAAGCGAAATCCGAAATCAAATATGTTATCTGCAACGGCGACGAAGGCGATCCAGGTGCTTTTATGGACAGGATGCTGTTAGAATCATATCCCTATCGCATTCTTGAAGGGTTGATAATTGCCGCTTTTGCGGTGGGCGCCACCGAAGGAATATTTTACATCAGAGCAGAATATCCCTTGGCGGTCAAACGGATTAATGAAGCCCTTGCAATTTGCAGACATGAAGGGTTGCTGGGCCAAAATATCCTGGGAAGTTCTTTTTCATTCAACGTAACCGTATTTGAAGGAGCCGGGGCCTTTGTTTGTGGTGAAGAAACGGCACTGATTGCTTCCATGGAAGGAAAAAGGGGACTGCCCACCATGCGCCCGCCTTACCCTGCCGAAAAAGGGTTGTGGGGAAAACCTACGTTGATAAACAATGTGGAAACGTTGAGTCTGGTATCGTGGATTATCCGCCATGGTGCGGAAGCATTTCAAAAAATTGGAACTGAAAACAGCAAAGGAACTAAAGTATTTGCCCTAGCCGGTAAAGTAAACAGGGGAGGTTTAATTGAAGTCCCCATGGGAATTACCATCCGCACCATTGTGGAACAGATTGGCGGAGGAATCCCAAACGGTAAAAAATTCAAAGCCATTCAAATTGGAGGGCCATCGGGCGGTTGCATCCCGGCAAGCTTGGCCGATATTCCTATCGATTATTCCTCGTTTAAAGAATCCGGTGGCATGATGGGTTCCGGAGGCTTGATAGTGCTGGACGAAACCGACTGCATGGTGGATATTGCAAAATACTTTTTATCGTTTACCCAAAACCAGTCCTGCGGAAGGTGTACTTTTTGCCGCATCGGCACTACCCGCATGTTGGAATTGCTCACTAAAATAAGCGATGGAAAAGGTACAATAGAAGACTTAACCCTATTGGAAGAATTGGGCGAAAAAACAAAATTGGGCAGTATGTGTGGCTTGGGTAAATCGGCCCCCAATCCGGTACTTTCCACCATCCGCTATTTTAGGGATGAATACCTGGCCCATATTGATGGTAGCTGCCCTACCGGCAAATGTAAAAACCTGATAAAATATAGCATTACTGACGATTGCATTGGCTGTACCATGTGCGCACAACGATGCCCGTCGGAGGCCATTGAGGCAAAACCCTATGAATTGCATTGGGTTGATAACGAGAAATGCATCAAATGCGATATCTGCAAACAAATTTGTCCCACCCATGCCGTGATAACAACATAATATGGTACAACTTACAATTGATAATATACACATTCAAGCCGAGGAAGGAACTACGGTAATGGAAGCTGCCCGTTCGGTTGGCATCGAAATCCCTTCCATGTGTTATTTGAAAGGACACGGAAACCACCCATCGTGCATGGTTTGTTTGGTGAAAAATATGAAATCGGGACAAATTACTACCTCGTGTGCCTTACCGGTTGCCGATGGAATGGAAGTCAGCACCACGGAACAAGAAGTTTTGGAAGCCCGAAAAGATGCCCTGGAATTGTTGATGAGCGACCACGTGGGCGACTGTGAAGCACCTTGCAGCATTGGTTGTCCGGCAAACATGAACATTCCGCTCATGAATCGGTTGATTGCTGCCAAAAAATTCGACGAATCGTTAAAAGTGGTAAAAGAAACCATTGCCCTACCCCATATTCTGGGCTATATCTGTCCGGCACCGTGCGAAAAAGCTTGCCGTCGAACTCAGGTGGATCAAGCGGTTTCCATTTGTTTGCTCAAGCGGTTTGTAGCTGTCGAAAGCAACTGGTTTGCAATTCCAACAATAAAGAATTCCAAAAAAGTGGCTATTATTGGCAGCGGCCCGTCGGGATTGGCAGCAGCCTATTATCTTTTAAAGTATGGCTACCCTTGCGTTTTGTTCGATAAAAACGAAAAAGCCGGGGGAACCCTTCGGTACAGCATTCCCGACGAGGAATTGCCTAAAGAAGTAATTGATAGTGAAGTGGAAATTATCCGGCAAATGGGTGCCGAATTCCGTTTTAATGTCACCATTACAAAGGAAGCGTTCGAATCGGATATCCGGAACCGTTTTGATGCAATAATTATTGCTACCGGAGATGTTATGTTGGAAAACCAATTGATGGATCTATTTAAAACCACCAAAACGGGTATTGAGATTGAAGATGGCACCATGGCTACTTCCGAACCGGGCATTTTTGCCTGTGGAAGCGTCCTGCGCACACAAAAAATGGCGGTACGGGCGGTGGCACAAGGAAAAGCGGCCGCGGAATCGGCGCACTTGTTTTTGCAAAACAAACCTTTGATAAAGCCCAGCCGAAAGTTCAACTCACGATTCGACAAGCTGCTGCGAGATGAATTTCCGGAATATTTAAAAGAATCCGTTCTCAATTCCCGGTTTACCCCTAATGATGGCTATTTGGCTGGGTTTTCTACCGACGAAGCCGTGAAAGAAGCCATGCGGTGCATGCATTGCGACTGCCGGAAAATAGACAATTGCAAGCTTAGGCAGTATTCCGACCAATACAAGGTTGACCGGAAAAAATACCTGATTGGTGAACGGAAATTCATGACCAAGCATTTTAATCACGAAATGTTAGTTTATGAACCCGAAAAGTGCATCAAATGCGGGTTGTGCATCGATATTACCTTACTGGAAAAAGAACTGGTTGGGTTAACCTTTGTGGGCCGGGGTTTCGATGTCAGGATGGATGCCTCGTTGGGAGCAACCCTTTTCGAAGCATTGTCCCATACCGCCAAAAAATGCGTGGAAGCTTGTCCCACCGGGGCATTGGCGATGAAAGGAGCTTAATCGATTAGAGTTCGGTATCATAATATTAGAGTTAATATGGATAAAAATGGTATGAAACAATTGACTTTTTTGCCGATCTCCCCTTTAAAAGGGGAGATGTTGACAACTTGTCCCGAATCTCGGGAGACAGAGGGGTGAAAACAAAAATAATATTTAGAGGTAAATAGTTAATTACATGCATTTTATTATTTTCCCCCTCTGGCCTAAAGGCCATCTCCCCGAGGGGAGAACTTGCTCCGTTGTATGTTTCTTGAAGTATTTGTACCATTACTACACGAATCTAATCGGAGTAAGTCCTCCACTTGGGGAGGTGCCCAAAGGGCGGAGGGGGAATTAATTCAATTTTATTAAAACTTTTTATAATAATACGTACTCCTATGCTAAAACAATCCATAATTTTCCTGCTTCTTTTTCCTTTGATACAACTTACCGCCCAAACCATTACCAATTGGCCATCGTATCGGGGAAATGAAGCGTTAACGGGAGTTACCGGCGTACAAATCCCCAAAACACCCAAACTAATCTGGACCTACAAAACCGGCGATGGAACCAAGTCGTCGCCTATAATTAGCGATGGCAGTATTTTCATAGGTTCCAACAATGGCAACGTATATTCCATTTCATTGGCAGGTAAGCTCAATTGGACGTTCAACGCTGGAAATACCGTGGAAGCAGCCCCGCTCTTTCTCGACAATACCGTTTATGTAGGTTCGCTCGAAGGAAAACTGTTTGCCCTGGATGCCAAAACCGGCAAGGAAAGATGGAGCTATAGGTCCGCAGGTCAAATTTCGGGACCCTGCAACTTTTTTACCACCGGGAAAACAAAGAAAATTATTACCGGAAGCTACGACTTTTCGCTCCACTGTGTAAATGCTTCAAGCGGTAAACCCGATTGGAAATATACTTCGGAAAACTACATCAACGGTACCCCGGCAAGTAACGGAAAAGTAGCTGTTTTTGGCGGCTGCGATGGACAGTTGCATGTAGTGGATTTGGCCACCGGGAAACTGAAGCACAAAATTGATATCGGCACCTACATTGCTTCATCGTCGGCATTGACCGGCAACCTGGCCTTTTTTGGTAACTATGATGGCGATTTTTTTTGTGTGGATTATGCGGCAAAAAAAATCATCTGGAAACAGACCGGAGGTGGTTCATTTGTCGCTTCACCGGCCGTATCCGAAGATAAGGTGGTGATAGGCTCCGGCAACAAAACCATTTACTGCTACAAAAAAGACGATGGTACCATTCTCTGGAAATTCAATACGTTGGGGAAAATAAATGGTTCACCGGTTATTTCGGGTAAAAGCGTGGTAATTGCCTCGGGCGATGGCCGCATGTATGTGCTCGATTTGCAAACCGGCCAGCAAACCTGGTTGTACGAAATGGGCAGCCCCTCCAGCAGCACACCGGCCATTATTCAGGATTTACTGGTTATTGCCACCGAGGATGGGCGGGTTTTTGCGTTTAGTTTGAAAGGGAAATAAAAGGAACGAACTAAAAAACAGCAAAGCGCCAGATAGGACAGCGAAGCGCCTGCTTCGCTTTCTTTGTTGAAACAATTTCTGCAAAAT
>DYQV01000421.1 GCA_020719105.1 Rikenella microfusus | reverse complement strand
GTTGATGTAGAAGTTCGCACCGCAAGCGGTATTCGTGGCGAAAAAGTTTATATTGTTGACTTTTCAAACCCCGAAAACAATGAGTTTTTGGCAATCAATCAGTTTACCATCACAGACAATGCGGTTGGTGAGCGTAGTCGAACCAAACGACCGGATATTATCCTGTTTGTAAATGGATTGCCATTGGTGGTAATAGAGTTGAAAAATGCAACTGACGAAAACGCCACGTTAAAGTCAGCCTATAATCAATTACAAACTTACAAGCAAGCCATTCCTTCGCTTTTTACTTACAATGAGCTACTCATAGTTAGCGATGGTTGGGACGCTTTGTGTGGAACTGTCACCAGCGATTTCGGGAGATTTATGAGTTGGAAGACTAAAGACGGAACAACAACTGCCGACCACCTACAGCCAGAAATGGAAGTGATGTTCCTTGGAATGTTGAATAAAAAAACTCTGATGGATTTAATCTGTCAGTTTATTGTTTTTGAAAAATCAACTGACCCAAAAACAAATATTACCAAAACACTCAAAAAAGTTGCAGCTTATCACCAGTATTATGCTGTTAACAAAGCCGTAGAAAGTACAGTTCGAGCTGCGGGGTTTTCTCTCCCCCTTTCGGGGGGAGTTGGAGGGGGGCTTGGAGACAGACGAGGTGGTGTAATTTGGCACACACAAGGAAGTGGAAAAAGTCTTAGCATGGTTTTTTATTCGGGAAAGCTAATTGTTGAGCCACGAATGGAAAACCCAACCTTGGTAATCCTTACCGACCGTAACGATTTGGATGAACAATTGCACGAAACCTTTAGCAATTGCCAACAACTTCTCAGACAAAAACCACAAAAAGCCGAAGACCGTAACCATTTGCTAAAATTATTGAAAGTTGCTTCGGGTGGTATTGTTTTTACCACCATTCAGAAGTTTATGCCTATGACTTCTGATATTATACAAAACGAAGGTTCAGGAATTGTAAGTGAACCTGCCGTAGAATATATTGGAGCTGATATAAAAGCATTAAGCGAGCGAAAGAATATTGTTGTTGTAGCCGATGAAGCTCACCGCAGTCAGTATGATTTTATTGATGGTTTTGCGAAACATTTGCGTGATGCATTGCCGAATGCAACGTATATCGGGTTCACTGGTACACCCATAGAAAGCACTGACAGAAACACACAAGCAGTTTTCGGTAATTATGTAGACATTTACGATATTCAGCAAGCCGTAAACGATAAAGCCACCGTTCCTATTTTCTACGAAAGCCGATTGGCAAAAGTACATTTTGAAGAAGATGAAAAAGTAACGATTGATGAACAGTTCGAAGAACTGACCGAAAGTGATGAGATTAGCAATCGCCAACAATTACGTGCAAAATGGACACGTTTGGAAGCCATTGTAGGAAATCCTAATCGTATTCGGAAAATTGCAGAAGATTTGGTTTATCACTTTGAACAGCGTAACGCCGTACTGGATGGAAAGGCAATGATTGTGTGCATGAGTCGCCGTATTTGTGTGGATTTATACGATGCCATTATTAAAATTCGACCTTTATGGCATTCGGACGATGACGATAAAGGAACAATTAAAGTGATAATGACTGGTTCAAGTAGCGATACACTCGCCATGCAACCACACATTCGGAACAAAGCCAAACGCAAATCCATTGGCGACCGCTTGAAAAACCCAACAGATAGTTTGAAATTAGTAATTGTACGTGATATGTGGCTTACTGGGTTTGATGCACCTTGTTTACATACCTTATATGTGGACAAACCCATGCGAGGTCACAACCTGATGCAAGCCATAGCACGGGTAAATCGTGTTTTTACCGAAGGAAAAGAAGGCGGTTTGATAGTTGATTATCTCGGAATTGCACAAGAATTAAAATCAGCATTAGCCGAATATACAGCCAGTGGCGGAGAAGGAAAACCAACGCTCGACCAAGAATTGGCAGTTGCTAAAATGTTGGAATTGCATGAAGCAATCGACTACCAATTACGACATTTCGATTGGCGAAAATTCTTTACGCTCGCGCCTGTAGAAAAACTGAAATTCATACCAGTAATTGTCGATTATATTTTCAGTCAGGAAAACGGAGAACAAAGTTTTACTGAAAACACAAAAAACTTACTGAAAGCATTTGCCATTTCCGTTCCACACGACAAAGCAATGGCAATTCGTGACGATGTGGCTTTGTTTCAAGCCATAAAAGCAAGATTGGTGAAAATATCCGACAGAAACGAAAACGGTAAAGGCGATGACGAAATGGAAACGGCAATCAAACAAATTATTTCCGAAGCCATTACTGCCGACAATGTAATTGATATTTTCGATGCAGCAGGTTTAAAGAAACCAAACATTGAAATTCTTGACGAACGTTTTTTGCAGGAATTGAAAGATTTGCCTCAAAAGAATTTAGCAGTTGAGCTATTGAAAAAATTGCTGAAAGAAGAAATCAAAAAGCGTACAAAAATCAACTTGGTGGAAAGCAAAAAATTTTCTGAAATGCTGGAAGATGCTATTCAACGCTATCATAACGGAATGATTGACACCGTTGAATTTCTGGAAAAAGTGCTGATTCCGTTTGCCGAACAGATGAAAGAAGCCGATAAACGAGGTGAAAAGTTAGGATTGGATTATCGCGAATATGCCTTTTACACAGCATTGGAAGTAAATAATAGTGCTGTTTCAATTTTAGGAGACGAAATTTTAAAACATATTGCTCAGGAATTACTCAAAACCGTACGTAACAGTACAACTATTGACTGGACAATAAAAG
>DYQV01000043.1:11868-13091 GCA_020719105.1 Rikenella microfusus | reverse complement strand
TATTTATTTAACAGTATAGAGGGTTTTGCTGCAAGATGGGTTAAGGCTGTTGAAGGTGGTGTTTTGATGACTGATATTCTCAACTACGACATAGGCAAGTGAATTGCCGGAAGTATTGCCGGCAAACTGTTTGTGGACAAAAAGGTAAAAGCAATTTTTGAATACCGTACAGCGATGTTGCAAACCTATTTCAAAAAATGAAAAAAGTTATTTCTTAAAATATTTATTCCTGATTTTTAAAGCAATTCTTCGTAGTCCCGGAAAATACTTACCACTCTTCACATTGTAAGCAAAGGATTGTGCATCAAAAATCATTTCAAAATTTTCGGTACAAAAAACAGGTTTTCCGGTAATTTTGTTTATTTCGAGTGCTTGCTGCAACGAACTTTCGAAAAACAAATTATATTCTGAAAGCTTATAGGTATTTGCTTTATGCTGTCCGTGACTATTGGCTTTTTGACGGGCACGCATATCGGGCAAATCAAGCATAATTAGCTTATTATATTTTACCCCATTTCTTTCAAGCCATATTTCGGTCTCTTTTCGGTATTTTTCAAGGCGCGAAGTTACCAAAGTTCCAATTTTACTCTTAGGAATATAAAGAGGTGCAGCATTCAGAATAAAATCTGTATAAAGTGGTCCATCGTCGTTTTGTTCTTCTGTTGGGTCAACGCACAATACGCCATCAATATCAAAACAAGCTTTATCGAGCGTAGTATGATTAAAAATATTCCACTGAAAATAGCGTGGCAAAGCTACCGATTCGAAATAATAATCAACCAAATTTTCTTTTCCAGGCACCACATAAATAGCACAATACGAAATATCAAAATTAGGTGCTACTTCTTTGATAAGTTCTTTGGCTTTAATTATAGCCGAACCCGAAGCGATACTATCGTCAACAATCAGAATTTTCTTAAAATCCTTAACATCAATAAACTGACCACGTTCACCGGCTTTGTAAATATGTCCGTTACGGAACGAATGAATATCAGTAAACGGTTTACTTAAATACAAAGCAATAAGATTTGCTGGCAACATTCCGCTACGGGGCACACCTACAATTAAATCGAAATCGCGGGGCAAAATACTCAACTTTCGGAGTATAATATTATTCAAATCGGCAATGTTTCTAAAATTCATAATATATAGTTTTTAAAAGTTTGTAAAGTTATAATGTAACTCACTTATTATCATATCAACACATTATCACATTATCACAT
>DYQV01000043.1:0-11768 GCA_020719105.1 Rikenella microfusus | reverse complement strand
AAGTTATAATGTAACTCACTTATTATCATATCAACACATTATCACATTATCACATCATCACATCAACCCATTTTACGAATAATATCTCCGAAGCTTTCGGCACGAGCTTCCCACGAATTAGCCGAAGCAAAATCGATGCGTTTTCTAATTTTCTCAACCGAATCTTTTTGGGTTTCATCTACCAATTTTTGAACAAATTCGTCTTTATCGTTTGCTACACTTACTAATCCATCGAATTCGGGCAAATGTGCAAAAGCATTCATTACCAAAGGCACACCCACCGCCAAATACTCATTTATTTTAAGCGGATAAATATTTCGGTTCACTTCGTTTACAATGTACGGAATCATGCCAACATCATACGTTGCGAGCAATTCGGGTACTTCATTTGGTTTAATAGGATCAAAAAAACGCACATTGCTAAATTTTTGTAGCCTCGCTTTGAGTTTTTCGTTACGCATATCGCCGGTAAATTCAAAATCAAAATTTTGTAGTTTACTCACCGCATATTCCACTGTATCAATGTCGAAACGAGGGTCAAGACTTCCAATAAATCCAACACGTTTATGCTCCCGCTTAAAGACTTCAATTTTGGCAAATTTGCTAAACACCTTAAAATCAACTCCGTTTTTTACCACAAAGCAGTTCGGGTTAAGTTTCCTTTTTTCAGCATTTAAAAAATCGGAAGTGGTGATTATGCCATTAACTTTAGCTGAAAATCGATTCTCAATATCAAAAATACGTTTCCCGAAAAATACAGATTCTACGCCATCATAGCAGTAATAGATATGCAACTTTTCTCCCAATTTATGTAACAACGACAATCCAAAAATAGGATTATAGGCTGTAATAACAATGGGATTTATAAACTTTAATTTGCGCATTGCCCATTTCATTGTAAGCTTATAAATAAGCACATTAATCGGAAAAAGCAGGTTGAAAATACATTCGTTTTTAAGAAAAAAAACAGGAATCCCGGGTGGAATAACCAAATTATAAACCTGACTTCCAACATTTGAATTTATTATTTGCAAACGTTTTTCAAACCCCAACATGCGTTTTACAGGAGCATTTTGCCTACCACGAAGTGTTGCATAAACATCTTTAATTGTATAAGGATATTCAACAAAAAGCACCCGATTGTTTTTAGCTAATCGCTCCAACAGCTGAACGGTTGATTTGGCATAATTACCAAACCAACTTGTATTGGCAATGCAAATAATGTTTTCTCCCAGCAACATAATTTAATAATTTGAAAATTCTATGCAACAAACATTTTTAATAAATAATTCAACTGCGGCATTAAAAAGCATATTTGTCTTGCATTTATTCCGTACAAATATAACACATACTAAAACTATTACTTGTAGCACACAAACTAAAAATGTTGTCGCACAATAACTTTTTTACTGTAATACAAAGTATTACAAAGTTTCCTTTTCCCATTGGGGCATAAGCGAAATAATCGCAACTGAAGCCGCTACAATAATGGTATTTGGCATTTGACCTAAGCTCGAAGCACTGTAGGATGTTACCATTAACCCTGCCATACCAGATGTAAAAGCAATGGCTTTGTATATATTTTCGGGTTTTTTAAGTCGGAAGAATATTAAGAAAACAGATTTTACAAAAAAGTAAACAATCATAATCAGGTAAAATGTTATGCCTACAATTCCTTGTTCCGCCCAAATCTGAACATACCAACCGTCAGTAGCTGTTTCGGCCAAAAAAGTGCCGGGACTAAAGCGTAATCCCCAGTTGCCCGACGAGCCAACACCACCACCAAACGGACGATTTTTCAGGTATTCGGCAAAAAGTTTTCGATTTTCCTGACGCACATTCAGCGAAGCATTATCTTCGGCAAAAGCACTTCGCATGCGCCGGATGTCGTAGTTCCCCTGCCCTATCATCGTATATTTTAAAATAAAAAATATCACAAAAACGATAGAACCAACAAAAATCATGACTTTAAACCGTTTAGATAAAACGGTATAAAGTGCAAATCCCATAAGCGGAGCAGCTATAGCACTTCGAGTGCCCGAGATAAGCATGGCATACAACGATGCAATGGCTACAAAATAGTAAAAATATTTGCGTCGTTTTACTTCTTCGTGAATGCCTAACACAGTAAAAACAACTCCAAAATAACCCATTGAGCCACCAAAAGTTCCAGCATCGGAATAAAACGAAAACACACGAAGCTGACCAAACAAAATATGTGTACTTCGGTTTCCGGGTTGGTTGAGCCATACCTGTTCCCAATGGTCTACGCCCACATATTTCTGCATAAGTCCTTTAACAACAGCCAACAACGTAAACCAAGCGCAAAGTGTAATCAGCAATTGCAAATCGCGGGATTTATTGAAAATGAGATACACCAATGGCACTGTGAGCACTAAGTAAAATGCCTGACCGCGCATAGCGTAAAACCACGCTTCGCGACTAACAGCCTCCGGATTAATGAGCTGAAACAGAGTCATTCCGAACCAAATAATCACAAACCATGTATAATCGGTGCCGGCATTTTTCCACTCCACTTTGTGGTTAAATTGACTAAAAATCACAGCCAGTAGGGTAAGAAACAGCAAAGCATCGACCGTTAAACCAACCGGCGCAGGAATATAACGCGACAGACCTATAGCGAAGTAGTTAGCTACAAGCACCGATACAAAACCAATACGTGGATTCGCAAAAAATTTATAAAGGTATAAAATGGGAAATGGTAAAACCAACAAAGCTATTCCGGCAACAAAATTATCTTTAGAAAAAAAGTAAACAGCCCCAACAACAAGCATCCCGAAAAACAAACTGACCGATGCAACAAGGGCAGCATGCTTAGCGTTATAATTATCGATGGAAGGATTTACACTCATTTAAGGTAATTTTATAGCACTATACGTTTCAAAAATGAGACGAGGCACGCCTCGTCTCTACGGTTAATGAATAATTCGTCGGAGCATTTTTTTTATAAAAACACGAATAAACGAGCGTTTTTTAGGTATTTCGCCGTACATCTCTTCCAGATTATCGGGATAAGCACGTGTAAGAATGGCAAATAAATTATTAGTTACCAGCAACTTCAACTTATTGAGCATAAAATTATCGGCATCCGACCACGAAGTACCGGCATCGAAAACAGTAAAATTAGCCTGCGCTGTATTTATGATTACTGAATTTTCGAAACCATTGCTGACAGGTGGAAAAATTGCCAGTACAAAATCAGTTGTAATATTTTCAGCCTTTAATAAGTCGTCATAATTGTCGAATTTGAGCAAATGTTCGTGCAATTTAACTATTGACAAATCGGTATTTTCGGCACACTTTTTATCAAAACAAATAATTGTGACCGTAAACCCATGACGTACAATTTCGTTTGAAGTTTGCTGAGCCACGAAAAGCTTTCCGGCAGCACCCCAACTACTAAACGCCTGAACAACAAATGGCTTTGGTTTATCCAACGAAAGCACTTTCAATTTCTCGTAAATCAACAGCGATGCTTTTTCGGTTATAAATTCCGAGAACTTGTATTTTTTATTTGTAATGTCGTTGAATGCACTAACCACCTCGAGCTCAGTGAGTTTTGCAAGCAGCGATGGTGTTTTCACACGCGAATCCATTAACTCAATAATAAATACTCCCAATAAATAAAATATCAACGAAAACAAGGCAGCAGCAATCACATACAATTTCTTTTTCGCAGCAATAGCATTTATTGGAAATTGAGCTTTGTCGAATACTTTCATATTCGAACGCATATCAATATTTTGTTGATTTTGCTTAGCCATTCCGAGCGAATGTAAAATGCTCAGGTATTCTCGCTCGTACACATCTATTTCACGCTCAATGCGTTTGATAGTAGCACCAAGTGGCGCATAACGCTTAAACTGCTTCATAAAATCAATCTGACGTATCTTCATGGATTTATACAAAGCACTATAATTTTCGTGATTCTTTACGGCATCCAACCATTCCGATAGCATTTTTTGCAATTCGACACCCTGACTTTTATTTTCGAAGATATTAAGCGAATCAATTTTATTTTCGAGTGACCTTTCGGTTTCGGCAAGTTTTGTTCTCAGCGAGAGTAGTTGATTTCGATTGGTCGATTTTTCGTCGAGTTCAATAGCAGTAATAGCATTATTACGATCCACCAATTGCTCGCGGATACGTAATATCTCGGAATTGCGCAGATTAATATTATAACGTTTTTCAACCTCAGCTTCGAGCCTTGCAAGTACAGCTTCGGATGCTTCGTACTCCATTTTAACCTCTTGCAGACGGACTTCTATCTTTTCTTGTTGTGTGGTAACCTGCTCAGTTTGTTCGTAATAGTTGATAATATCGTTGTCGATATTGAAATCGAGCAATTCCTGCTCAGCTTTATTCAGTTTTTCGGCAGCAAGTTTAAGTTGTTCTTCAAAATAAGCGACAGCCGAGTTCGACTGACTTATTTTGAGTTCGCTATAGCGTTCAACAAAAATTTCGGTGGCAAATTTTACCGTATTAAAACATATTCCCTGATCTTCGGCTTCGTAACTTATTTTTATTAAATCGCTATTAGTCAGCCTTTCGCCCTTAATATTAGATAGTGCCTGCACACTGTAATATTTATGACCATAATTTATGGTTCGGTAAATAAAATTCTTTTCATCCTGCTCAATAAAACCTTTCAGATTGCTATAGGTTTTTTCGAAATTTCCTTTCACCACCAACTTTTTCACCTTATTGGGAACCGATTTTTGCAATTCGACAAAAGATTTCTCCGAAATAATTTCTTTGACAGGCTTTGTCAGAATAAGATGTTGCGTGAGCAAATGCAGCGAAATATCTTCGAACAAGGAATTTGATTTCAGTATTGTCATCAAATTATTATACTCGTTCTGCGTAGCCACATTATCCACCTTAATAATATCGACCGCCAAACCACTATTGGAAGTTACCCCCGAATAAATAGTAGAAAAAGTAGCGTATTTTACAGGCAAGTCTTTCGTCAGAAAAAAAACAACTGCTCCTACCACCATGGGTATGAGCAATATATACAAAAATTTACCTGAAATTATTTTCAGAAATCTAATAATGTTCATAAGGCTTTTTGTTGAAGATTAGAACCTGTCAGAATTTTCAGTATGTAGAACTGAGTATAATAATCGTTTTTTGTTTTTGTAAATGCCTCAACAGCTTTGGTGTACGAGGTAGAAATACTTGCAAACTCAGTCATACCAAGCATTCCGTTTTGAATATCTTTTTTGGCTTTTAAGTAGTCTATTTGTGTGGTTTGCAGGTTGTTTTGCTGCGCATCGAGCATGTCGTAGTAATTTTTGAGTTTAAAATACTCCACCACCACCAATTTCGAAATTTCATTTTTTAAATCTTCCTTTTTTAGTTCCGACTCTTTAATACTTATTTTCAGTATTTTCTGTTCGTTTTTATTGCTTACAAAATACGAAAGCGGCAATTTTATAGTCAGCCCTGCAAAATAGTTAAATTGTTCTTTGGCTTGCTGCACAGCAACATCTGTTCCGCCCGTAGTTTCGGATAAAGTGAGCTGATTGAACAAACCATACCTCGAATTAGCATCAATTTGCACATAATCCAACCACGATTTTTTCTTGATTTTAATTTCTTCTAAGAGTTTTTCTATTTGCTGGTCGTTGGCTTTGAGCAATGGCGAATTGGTCAAAGCCGACTGAATGCATGTTTCTAAATTTGGAATAATCTGCTTTTCGAAAGCCAAATCGTTGATTACGCTATCAGTTTTCACTGCCGATTGAGTAAAAACCGATACCGTTAAAAATAACGTAAGCATCAAAGAAAAAATTCGCATCATAATTTAAACATTTTCGTGTTGCAACATAGCCGGAATTGTTTTCAATAAAATTTTAATATCGTACCAAAACGAGAAATTATCAGCATATTCAATATCAAGTTGTTTGCGTTCGTCGGCCGACATCACATTGGAGCCACCGCGCTTTGTAACCTGCCACAGTCCGGTAATTCCCGCCGGTGCTGAGAAGCGTTTCGACCATTGGTCGGTAGTAAGCAGCTCGGCCTCGTAAAGCGGCAACGGACGATTACCCACAATCGACATATCGCCTTTGAGCACATTGATAAATTGCGGCAGCTCATCAATACTTGTATTGCGAAGTATGCGACCAACTTTGGTAATACGCGGATCGTTAGCCATTTTAAAAAATGCATTTTCGCGTTTCTCGGCCTTCTTTTGCTGTACTTTTTCTTCCGAAATAAAACCTTCGTCGTGTATCAAAACTGTATCGCCGGTGTTAAGATGCTCATAAGTAGATTTTTCTACGTTTTCCGCTATTACCACTTTTGCATCATCAACTTCATTAGCTACTCCATATTGATTTTTTTTCATCAATTCATCAACACGTTTATCGGCATCGGTGTACATGCTTCGAAATTTCAGAAATCCAAAAACCTGATATCCAGTGCCTATTCGCGATGCAGCATAATAAAATTTACCTTTCGATTCTAACCGTATAGCAATAATTATAATTAAAAATATAGGTAGCAAAAACAGCAATACGCTACCCGCAAAGATAATGTCAAAAGTTCGTTTCCACAATGGTAGTTTGAAAGGAGCCACCTCATCTTTTTTGGAGCCCACTAAATCGTCGTAGTTCGCTTTTACAAATTCAAAACGTTTGATTAAAACGGCGGGCTTTGTATCGAATGTAAATGCATCGTGCACACCAATTTTGAGATATTCCGAAGCTGGCACAATATTATTTACAACAAAAAAAACGATTTTACTTTTTGCTAAAATGGTTTTTAAATTGCGAAATATATCAAATGAATACTGTTCGTTTTCTTCGAAAATAATCAAATCAATGGTAGTAAAATCATTCAATATTTCATTTGGGCTGTTATAAACCGAAACATGAAAATTCGGATTTTGAATGGATAAAGCGAAATCGGTATTTTTACCCAAATAAGCTATGTGTTGTATCATAAATTTGTTAATTAGAGGTTGACAAAATTAGCTATAAATTGAAAATTCAGTTGCAAAACATGCAGTATTATTCTTTCAATAGTTTTTCGATACGAGCTAATAATTCATTTGGATTATAGGGTTTTTCGAGATAATCGTCGGCTCCCAATTTGATAAGTTTGATTTTTTCGTCAGTTTTGTCGATACTCGATAAAATAATAATTGGAATATGCTTGAATGCTCCCGAAGCTTTAAGCTGATCAACGAGGTCACGCCCACCAAGTACCGGCATCATTAAGTCGCTCACTATTAAATCGGGCATATAGCCATTTTGTAGCAAAGATAATGCTCCTACACCATTTTCGGCACTTTCAACCTGATAATTGCTTGATAAAATCGTTTTTGTGAGACGGCGAAATTCTGCTTTGTCATCTACAATTAAAATTTTCTTTTTCATGATACATTATTTAAAGGGTTTATATGAATTTTGCAGAGTTTGAGCAATGTCCAACTCTGCAAAATTATTATTTAATTACAAATAATTTTGTTACATCGCGGTATCCACTTTTATCCAAATACCAATCCATATAGTTGAAGCCACGGCTATTAGCCCAACTATTAAACATTAGGAATGATTTTGTAATATCTTGTTTCTCGGCCGGATAAGCAAATTTTACAGGGATATTGATAGCCCATGGTAAATACTTATCGGACATATAATATTTTTGCGTTGCCAAATTGGTATTATCATCCTGCGTTCCGAATAATGATTTATCGACCAAGTCGGTAGGCGCACTACCAGGCAAATGCACTTCTCTGCCACGTTCGCCATTAATCACAATAAACGGATTGTAAGGAGCTGTTCCAAAAGTACTTAATGCAACCGGAACAACAAATTCCACTTTCAGGTTTACAGTTTTTGGCACCGAATACGAACCGCCATTAATTGTATTTACTATTGAGCCTGTATAATTGAGCACATTAAACGAATCGTCGAAAACAGGAACTACTGCTTTAGCTTGTTTTTTTTCTGTTCCGTTTGAATTTAAATCAAAAATTGCTTTGGTTAAATTCTGACCTGTAACCGATTTCACATTCGCAGGAGTAGTATTCAACTGCAACAAGAATGAATTGCGCAACGATGCTCCAATGGCACGAACCGTTAATGCAGCATTTAATTCCACTACATTATTGTCGGCATTTGTTACCTGATTAAAATTATAATCAATAACCAAATCGTTGAAGTCGTAGTCACCTTTGTTTGGCCACAAATCTTCGTAGGCAAGTGTTCCAACATTATTTTTAGCAGGATAATAATTGTTGAATGCTTTGTTTTTATCTTCGGGATATTTGTCGAGCGTGTCGCCAATTCCATCGCCATCGGTATCAGTTGGAGTGTCAATAGCTTTAATATTTTCCATCCGCACAGCTGTGTATGGACTTACTGTTGAATAAAAAACACCATCGTTAAAATCTTCGTCGGAATTTCCTTCGCGATTAATATCCTCAAAACCAATTAATAACAACTTACGGGCATTGTCTTTCAAAATTACATTGTGTTTCTTTTTGTCCAGATTTGTTTCTGGATTAAAGCGTTTATCGGAATACAAAGTACCATTTCCTTTGCCAATGGAAGTTGTTGTACCATTATAACTGTTAGCAATGAAAAACCAAGCCACCGTTGTACCAGCCGGAAAAACAATACTATAATTATTGGTAATAGGATTTAAATAAAGCAATTGAATCTTATTACCCGAAACCAAACTTCCGCCAGAACCACTATAGGACACATTTGGGAAAATAATAGTTTTATCAGTAATGGCTAAAGCGCTTGCCGGAGGCAAATTGTTCATGTGAGTGTAATATCCAAGTGCATTTTTGTATCCGGCACCTTCGTGTACAAAAGTTACCCAAACTTCGGCATCTTCAATAAGTTCTATACTTCCTTCATCATCGGTGGCTAAATATTCGGGGTGCGAAACTGTGAGTTTAATTTGTTCGGGCAATGAAGCATTAATGTCGGATAACAATTCGTTAGTGATAACATCGTTGGGCTGCCACAAATAAGATGGTTTTCCCTGACTATCCCAACTTCCCAACACATAATAGCCACTCACTTGTTTCGGAACGGGCAATGCGGCTGCTGAAGCAACTTTCGACATAGAACTTGCCGATTTCACAACTTGCATCGAAGTTCCACCAAACACCACATCAATTTCGTTCGACGACACTTTAACCTGCTGCAACGAAGGTAAACCAATGTGATTGACCAAAATACATAAACTATCTACAAAAGTAGCCGGAGCAATATAGCAGTCGAGTTTACCTGTAGCGGATGTTACTCCTTTGAAAATTAAAAAATCGGCGCTGTTTTCTTTAAGCAAACCATCGGCTGTTAATGGATTTTCGGTAAAAATTTGCACATACACGCCACCAATAGGCTGGTTAGCCGTGTTTAATGTCGATACTGAAACATTAACCTGTTTTGTTGTTTTAAAGTCGAAATTTGCAAAGTTCAAATTATTGTTTAGGTCGTCGTAATTCATACACGAAGTAAACAATACACTGAAAATTGCAACTAAAATCAGAGTTGATTTAAAATTCATTGTCTTCATTTTATTTAGTTGTTTTAAAAAAATTGATTCCTTTTTAATTTATTACTGCACAACACTATGCAATACACAAACCAAAAAGCTAACAACTTAAATTACTGATATTTAAAAATTACACCCAACCAAAAAACTATTATATTTTAAAGACTATTCTTCGAAAACGAATAGCCTTTTTTTTATATTGTAACTCGTATCTGGTAATTCGCAACTCGTAATTCACAACTTTTTGTTCGTAACTACTTTATACTGATACCAAATTTTTGCATACGCCTATAAAGTGCATTCCACTCAATATTCAGCAAACGGGCAGCTTCCGATTTATTAAAATTCGAAATCTCTAATGCCTTCAAAATAGTCTGTTTTTCAATCTCTTCCAAATTATAGGTATCGAAGCGAACATTCGAAGTTTCCTTAGCTCCAAAGACGTTCATAAGCGAAAAACTTTCTGTCCGTAACGTACCGTCAAAACACAAAATGACAGCACGCTCAATGATATTACGTAACTCGCGTATATTACCCTGAAAGTTATAATTTTGAAGCAGTTCGAATACTTGTGGCTGTATATGATTAATATTTTTAGCCATTTTGCGTGCAAACATGTCCACAAAGTACTTTACTAATTCAGGAATATCACCTTTTCGTTCGCGCAATGGTGGTAGATAAATAATAAACGTACCCACGCGATGAAACAAATCGAGACGAAACTCTTTACCGCTCGAAATCAGCTCGATAGGTTTATTGGTTGCTGCTACAATCCGAATATCGAAATTATTCGAGGCCTGTGTACCCACTTTTGTATACGTTCTATCTTCAAGTACACGAAGCAATTTTACTTGTAGGTTAGGTGTCATTTCGCCAATTTCGTCCAAAAACAGCGTGCCTTTGTTGGCTGTTTCGAACCAACCGGCTTTGTCGGAAATTGCTCCTGTAAAACTACCCCTTTTATGTCCGAAAAACTCACTTTCGAACAGGTTTTCGGGAATTGCCGACATATTTACAGCACCAAAAAATTCATCTTTGCGTTTACTCAGGTTATGAATTCCACGCGCAACCAATTCCTTTCCAGTTCCACTTTCGCCTAATATAAGCACTGATGTATCAGGAGTTTGAGCCACCATGCGCATTTGATTTTTGGTATCCGAAATAATTTTAGAACTTCCAATCATTTCCACGCCAAACTCACTATCTACTATTTTTTTAAGTTCGGTATTCTTATTTTTTTCCGAATGATAGCTTTTCTTTAGTTCGGTATATTTGCGTGTTTTTTCAATCGACATCCAAATATCGGCCGGTGTAAATGGTTTTTTAAAATAATCTACCGCGCCACGTCGGAGTGCTTCAATCACCGTATTCATATCGCCCGAGTCGCTTATCATTATTACCTCCACCTGAGGATAATCAGCCTTAATACGTGCCAATACATCCAATCCATCCATTTCGGGCAAGCGATAATCGCAAATTACATAATCAATTTGCTGATTTTTAAGTATCTGAAATGCAGCAGATGGTGAATCAACTGTATAAACATTGAATTTTTCTTTCAATATCGACGACGAAAGACGGCGATACACCGGATCATCGTCAATAATAAGTATGTTTAGCATTAAATCTTCCATAACTAAGAGTTTTTGGGGATTGGCAATTCAATTACAAAAGTTGATCCCTGCCCTAAAACACTGTCAACCAATATTTTACCATTATTTTTTTCTACAAATTCTTTTACAAGCATCAGACCAAGACCAGTACCTTGCTCATTGTTAGTTCCGGCACTCGTGTAATGTTCGTTTTGCTCAAAAATCTTTTTAATGGTTTCATCACTCATACCAACTCCTGAGTCAATAATTTCGATACGCAAATTAGAATCAGTACGTTTTGTACGTATCCATATACTGCCATTGCTGTTGGTAAATTTTATAGCATTCGAAATCAGGTTACGAATTACGGTGTGTATTGAAACTTCGTCACACCAAGCTACGGCATTTTCGTCCGAATCGAAATGTATATTGATATTTTTGCTCGAAGCATTGGCATCCAACAGTTGCAGGCAACTCGAAACAACCACATACACATTTGTTTCGGAAGGATGCATTTCAAATTTATCACTCTTCGCACGCGACCATTGTAGCAAGCTGGTTAGCAAGGTACTGGTTTCTTTGGTACGTTCCTTAAGGTGATGAATAATCTCTTTAAAATCCTCTGTAGTT
>DYQV01000420.1 GCA_020719105.1 Rikenella microfusus | reverse complement strand
AAAAGCGCTTTACTTACAATTTCTAAGTCGATTGAGTGATTTGCTTTTTCAAAACGCTCAATTTGGGTTGGAGTCAGGTAAAAACGAAAACTCTTTAGAATAACGTATCATCTGTTGGGTATAATCTTCAGAGTAATCAATAGTAACATCTACCAAAGTATAATTCTTATAAACTGGAATAAACACAGGGTTTACAAAGCCTCCATAAGGGGCGATGTTCAGTTTTTTAAACCGCTCCATTACTTCAGCATGCAGTTTTTGGTCTATCTTAATGGCATATTTTTCAACCAAAATTTTACCGGCTTCATAATCGCCTTCCGATTTTATACGCTGTACTTCAGCCAGTAATTTTCCAAACAGTAACCGTAATTTTTGATAATCGTTGATTACGACAAAGGTTTTTCCTTCCTTCATTTTGAACTCAATCACCTTATCGGGAGTCCCTTCTGCTAAGCACCAATGAGCAATCAATGCACGGTTGCGCATGTGCGCTTGTTCCATGTCATTTCCCAATAAAATGCGGGTTAGCTGAGTCATCAATCCATTGCGGATGTAAGCATTGTATTCTGCTTTGGCTTCATCAAAAACGGAAATAAGTCCTAAGGTTTCCAACTTTTTGTCTCCAATATAATACAAGGCAAACAAGTCGGCCCGGGCTTCTTCCAAGGTAGAACTGAAGTTTTTCAACGCTTCCCCACTGGTTTCGGGCAATAACTGACCAGAGCCATGACCCAGACATTCGTGAAGATCGGTATGTAGATTACTCACTTTTGGCCCATACTTTTTTGCCAAGGCAATTTCTTCGTCTGAAAAACAGAACTCTTCCAAAAATCCATTTCCTTCCGATGCTTTATCGTAAGAATATGTTATGTTTTCCATGGTCACCGATTTTGAGCCGTGGTGCTTGCGGATCCAGTCGGCATTAGGCAGATTAATTCCAATTGGCGTCGCAGGATAGCAATCGCCTCCTAATTGAGCCACAGTAATAACTTTTGCTGATACACCTTTAACTTCTTTCTTTTTGAACCGGGGATCAATGGGTGCATTATCCTCAAACCATTGGGCATTGTTGCTGATTATTTCAGTTCTTTTAGAAGCTTCCAAATCTTTGAAATTTACCACACTTTCCCAGGTAGCTTTCATTCCCAGCGGATCGCCATAGGTTTCAATGAATCCGTTGACAAAATCAATGATTGACAATTGATCGGTTACCCAATTCACATTATAATCATCCCAAATTTTTAAATCGCCTGTTGTGTAATAGTTTATCAATAACTCAATAGATCTTTTTTGTTGTTCATTTTCAGCAAGTGGTAAGGCTTTGTGTAACCAGAAAACGATTTGTTCAATAGCTGCACTATATAGTCCACCTACTTTATATACCTGCTCTTTCAGTTGATTGTTTTCTTTAACCAAGCGGCTGTTCAACCCAATTGAAATGGGCTGATCTGGATTGGGCTGGTTGAACCCGGCTATAAATTGTTCTGCTTCTTTTTGCGATACATTTTGGTAAAAATTGGAAGCTGAAGACTGAATAATATCTTTTGAACTGTCCAAAACAATGCGCTTTTTATCAAATTCTACATCAAAAATAATAGGAGTAATGCGGGCAATAAAACCATCAACCATTTCTGTTTTATTCAAAGGCAGCAGTCGGGATTTGGATTGTTTTACCAATTTAGCAAAGTAATCAGGCTTTATGGATGGAAAAAACTTATCGGTACTGTAATGATGGTGAATGCCATTGCTAAACCACACTCTTTTCGCATAAACCAAAAATTCCTTGAAATCATTAGTTTCCCGATCACCCGAGTAGCTTTCAATAATTGCTTCATTGGTCCTGCGTACCGCAAGATTATGCTTGTAAAACTGATCGTAAATAATATCCCTACCACAAAGGGCTGCCTGGCTAAGCACATAAATTAGTTCTTTCTGCTGAATTGTTAACTCTTCAAATCCAGGGACTGGATACCGCATGATTTTTATATCGGCAAACTGTTCTAATAAATAGCTGAAGTTCTGATTATCTGAATTATAAGAATTGTTTTTTGAAATTGTACGCATATTATTTGGTTTATTTTGTCTGGTTACTGGTTACTTCCCTGTTAGCTATCGTGACTAATCTCATGTCTCATTTTCTCACATCTCAAATCTATTATCTCAAATCTAACTGCTCAAATGTTCCACTAAAATCTTCAAACCAATCAATATCAGTATAATTCCGCCCACCAATTCAAAAGGTATTTTCATTTTTTGTTTGAATTTGCTGCCAATATATACGGCTACAAATGATAGAATAAAAGAAGTCAGTCCAATTATTGAAACGGCATAAAGCAATGAAATATTGATTAAGCTAAAAGTGATACCTACAGCCAAAGCATCAATACTGGTAGCAACAGCCAGTCCCAATAATACTTTGTTACTTGTAGGATCAAAGCATCTGAAATCATCTTTTGTTGTAATTTGCTGGTAAATCATGCGGCTGCCTAAAAAAAGAAGGATTGCAAAAGCCACCCAATGATCGAAAGATTCAATATATATCCGGAATGAGCTCCCTAAAAACCATCCTATCATTGGCATCAATCCTTGGAAAAACCCCATATAAAGCGAAATGCGTAGGGTGTTTCTGAAATTGAACTTATATAAAATAAGCCCGCATGAAATAGAGACAGTTACGCTGTCCATGGCAAGACCAACGGCAATTAAAAGTAAGGTTGCAAAAGCCATTCAATTTATTTTTGACAAATGAAATGAAAAAAACAGATTTATTTGGCTTAATATTCA
>DYQV01000419.1 GCA_020719105.1 Rikenella microfusus | reverse complement strand
CTTATTTTAAGGTGCTGAGTATATCTACCGTCTTACAGAATATTCCCAAAATCCAATTTCAGGATGGCTATCTTGCTCAAATATTAGATAAGAACGGAGCGGTGGCCTTACAAAACTGCGGGCGGGCGGTGGGGTGAATGCCAAATGGTTAGCCTCACGTGCAAGGGCGCTTGCGTTTTGAAACGGAAATTTTTCATTCATCAGATTTTCATGGTAGAAATATTCCAAAAATTGAGTTTCATTTACCTTGCCGTGGGGCTTACAATTTGGAAGAGCGGGTGGAAGCATTGTTTTGTCTGGATTTTTTGTTGCTTTTTCATCATGGAAAAAGTAAGGAAGTGATTTTTTTAGATTACATCAAGTCACAAATCAGCTGTTGCTATCTATTGGCAGAAAATTCGTTACATTTGCAAAAATCAGGGTCATGTGGAATAAATTAAGTTTATTGCGGAAACAATATATTAACCAGAGGATTATGGATTCCATTGATTATGAAAAATTCTGCATGATCTCCATTGTTTATAATTCATCAAAAATTGAAGGTTGCTCACTAACCGAAACCGATACAAAAGTTCTGATTGAGAAAAATATAACGGCTCACGGAAAACCATTAACCGATCATTTAATGGTTAAAGACCATTTCAATGCGTTTCTATTCATAAAAGCAGAGGCATCTAAAAAACGTAAATTATCCATCGCCTTTATTCAAGAGATGAATTCGTACGTTATGAAATCAACGGGTGGTATGGTAAGTTCCATTTCCGGCGATTTTGATACATCGAAAGGCGATTTGCGGTTAGCCCAGGTTTATGTAGATAAAAAATATTTCCCCGATTTTTCAAAGGTTTCTAACTTGTTGCAACAATTGGTCGGTAGCATAAATTCTAAAATTGATATCGTAAATGGAGATGAGATTAGTAAGCTTTCGGCCGATCTGCATTACAATTTTGTAAATATCCATCCATTTGGCGATGGAAATGGCCGAACCGCACGTTTGTTAATGAATTACATTCAATTGTATCATTCGGAACCACTCATTAAAATATTTACTGAAGACAGAGCCGAATACATTGATGCTTTGAATGATACCGAGGATATGGAGGATCCCAATATTTTCAGGAGTTTTATTTGCAAGCAGCAGATAAAATTTTTTGAAGCGGAATTGGAAAAATACAACAACAGCAAATCAGGTTTTAACCTGTTATTATAGGTTGATTTTGCAAAATGAAAAAGTTTTTAGAGGTCAGTAGATTAATACATAAAAAGAAAGCAATGGTATATGTGTTTCTTTACAAAACTAACTAAAAGGCATTGGTATCTGTTTCTTCACCTCTTCCAACGTCCATTTATCCGCTATCGCTTTTTGATAAAGCTTATCCCGTTCTTTATCGTTAGCCATTATCAAACCAGCCACACAGCCATTTTTTAAATAAAATTCCCTGACAATATTATTTTTCTCTTCATGGAAAATGTCACAGTCTTGGGTTTTTGATAAATTATAGTTTGCCGAAAAATAGAAACCACCAAACAGACTGGTTTTCAATCGCGACGGCACGGGTTGGTAGTTTGTACCTAATTCAACCATGTTTTTTCCGGCACAAAATCCCTGATATTCTGCGGGATGCCATAGTCCGGTCACTTCGCCATTGGAATGTTGTGCTACATCACCGGCGGCAAATACATCGGGATTTGAGGTTTGCATAAATTCATTAACCAAAACACCTTTTTCCATTGCCAAACAGGCTTTTTGAGCCAATTCTGTATTTGGTCGGGTTCCGGCACAAACAATAATGCGGTCGAACTCCATGGTTGTTTGGTTATTAATTAGTTGAAACGTATTTTTCCGTGTTTTAATCAGTTCATCTATAGTCGTCCTCGGCAGATATGTTACACCCGCTTTTTTCAAGGCATCAAAAATTTGACGGATAATATATTCTGGAAAAAAACGGGCCAAAGGATTCATATATCGTTCAACCACAGTAACGGTCTTTCCCATTTTGGCCAATTGGTTGGCTGTTTCAAGGCCTTCAACACTTCCGCCAATAATTAAAAAGCGGCTTACTGTTGCCGCATCCTGTATCAAAGCAGCTACATTCCGGGCAAAATGCACGTCAACCCTTTCGGATGCAATGATCCCTTTAATGGCCGGATAAATTGGAATGGAACCTGTTGCCAGCAATAGTTTCTGGTAAGTAACCAGTGTATTGCCGTTTACAAGCAATTTATGTTCGCGCGCAAATACATCGTGAACCTTGGCAAAGCACAATTCCACGTTGTTTTGGCGGTACCACTCGGGTTCATAAAGTTGGAATGCTTCTTTCTCAAATCCGGTGGCAATGCTTTTGTTAATTTTTGTCCGCTTATATGGCATCCGGTCTTCGTCCGATATAAGAAGAATGGGATTTACTGCATCCAATTCCCTGATTTTTTTTATAGCCGAAATGCCGGCAATACCTGCACCCACAACAACATACGTATAGCTGGTCGCTTTTGGTTCCATGTCTTCCATTAAATTAAAAACCATAACAAACGGTAAAGCCAAATGGTTTTAGTTGGTAAGAATGTTCAACGTTTACTCAAATTTTAAACTTTTATCCAATTCACAAATTTCTTCTAACCCTTTCTTTGTCTTGGTCGAAGCAATTGGGTTTATTATTACCTCATAACTCACTAATGGCTTACCCCTCCAGTTTTGCGAAATATAAGAAAATAGACGATGACAAATTGTGAAACTTGACAATTAACCCGGATTATTCATTAATAATCCTGACGATTAAGCTACACCTCAATA
>DYQV01000418.1 GCA_020719105.1 Rikenella microfusus | reverse complement strand
TCCTGACGATTAAGCTATTCCTCAAAATTGGGAAAATAAAAACTCCCCATTTTGGGTGTAGCTAAATCGGGGTTTTCCGCTTTGCAACCCAATACCCATCGCACATTCACACCTTTCGCTGTGCTCAGGTATGAATAAAGCGGGTTAACCTTATTTATCTATTAAAACATAATCTGCATCTTAACAAAAACTCCGAAAGGAAGAATATCGGGGTTGTCTTTATAGGTAAGTCGCCATATAGCATCGGCCCTAAAAAACTTGAACATGTTCTCAATACCGAATCCGGCTTCCATGTAGGGAATGTTCAAATCGTTGGCTTCGGGTGGAAACATGATGGCATCGGAACTACGGGTAGTGAGGTCGCCCGCCAGAATTTTGGTCTCTACTATTTCGCGCCATTTCAATTTCCGCATTAATGGAATGTGATTCAGAAATAATCCATTGAAATGATGCTCAATCATTAAGCTTACGTATTGATTGCTGATAAATTCGTAATAGTTCATCAAATTATAGGCATAGTCGTCGAAGGCATACGTTTGGTTGCCCTCATGTATCTGAAGGAACGGATACGGTGCATCGCCGAATATGCGGCCGGCATCAACAATATACCTGAAATCGCCAATTGGGTGAATTGGGAAACGCTGTTCCAGGCTAATGTTGAGTTTTAAATAATTATAATCGCTCCCGAAAACACCTTGAATTCCGGTTGTTAAATTCAGGTTAATGATAGGGTAAGTGGTACCCAAACTAACCCGGTCGAATTCACCCATTAAATACTTTTCATTAAAAGCAAACCGGGAATTGAGCTTTATTTCCGAGGTTACCAAGCTTTCGGCATAAGTGGTATCACTGTTTTCGTCAATCGACATAAAAGGGACGGTTGGTGATGAATAGATGCGTTTGTTTAAAAAACTAAGGGTATTGGAATATCCCTGAAACCATTCATGCTCATAAAAGGTTGAAAATTGTTTTGATTGCGTTAGTTTATCATTCGTTTCGCGGCTAAATATGGATGATAAAAAATTATCGGATAAAAAAGCATAATCGGTGGTTCCCAATTGCTCGTAATCCATTGAATAATTGAATCCTGCTCTTCGTCGTGGATTTTTATTAAACATATATACCATTCCTAATCCGTATTTAAGTTTTTGATCCTTGGTACCATAAGCTAAATGCCAGTTAAACATAACTTTTGTACTGAATTTATTGCTGGTGCGCATTCCTAATTTGAAACGGCTGCCTTCAATTGGATTAAAACTGTATAAGGTATAATAAGGTCCAATCTCAATGTAATCCTTTACCCAATACCCGGTAACTATAGTATTAATCACATCAACTATGGAATTATACAAAGGTACTTCTTGTATGGAATCTACCATCAGGTAAATATCCCGTTCTCTTTTTGAAAGCGAGTCTGGCCGAAGTTCCTGCCACTGATCGGGGGTGTAAGTTAACGCATCAGCTTTTGTTACGGTTTCCTGGGCTACCTGGTTCGAGAAGAATCCGGTTTGAATTAATGGATAGAGTACTATTTTATCGTACGATGTGGTTTTGCGCCCAAAGAAGCCGTATTCCTTATTTGTTACCACAAAATCGACAAATAGTTCCTGTTTTTTAGGAAACCAAACCGAATCACCAATCAAAGTATAGGTTTGTTCAGCAACAAAATTTTGCACATAGTTAATATTCACTCCTTCGGCTAAACTAATTTTATAATTCTGGATAGCAAAAGTGGTATCCTGAACCCAAAAATAGCCGGTAAAAGTGGGCTCTTGCTTCCTCTTTGGCTCAAATGAAATATGGTAACACCAATGGTTATCGCGGTAAGCACTGTCAATTAAATAATATTTATAATAAACTAGTCCAAAATTAGCTATGGGGCTAACCATATCTAATCCCATAATGGGAACAAAATTGTCGTATAAGTTAAAATCCAGATACATTTGACCGGTAAAATCTGTCAGCGAATTATCATCAACCCCGCTGATATTGCTTGCTTTTATTATCTCTTTTTGCTTTTTGGGCTGCTTTTGATAATAGAAATCGCTCAATGATTCCGCAATTAATATGGGCAAGAAGGTTTTCCCGGTAACGGCGGAAGTGTCGATGTAATCAAAAATAAACTGGAATTTATTAAACACTTTTTGATTTTTGTAATCTTCGCTGATATTATTCACATCGAGTTCCATTTTATTATACACTTCGTACTTGTAGCTTCCAATGCGGGTAGGATCATTCAGTTCCTTACGGTCAATTAAATTTTGTAGAATTCTATGGGCTGGATTTTCGCCGGGTTTAACCACCACTTCACTTATTTCAATGGTCTCGGGTTGCAAATAAATCTCAAACTTTTGGTAGGTTCCTGGCAATACTATTGTGTCCCATTTTACATAACCTATATATGATACCGATATTTTATTGGCAGCAACACGGGTTTCAAGAAAAAAACTTCCATCAAACCCAGATATAGTCCCAATATTGGTTCCGTCGAGCGCTATATTTACAAAGGGCAAAAGCTCTTTGGTTTCCTTATCGAAAACAATACCCCGGATCCTTGTAACCTGAGCTGTTGAGGTAAAAATTAGAAAAAAGAAAAATAGAAATAATGCGGATTGAATCGTATGTAATAGTCTGTTTGTCATTTTTTTTCTTTTCATGAAAGAATAAAACAATGCTTGAACTCATTTTAATGTGCCCGGCTGAGTTAACATCTTTAACATGATTAAATTAACCAAGGTAAATAAATTATTCGTAACAGGTAAGACTTAATTATTTCCGTAGTTCAAAGTTCTTG
>DYQV01000042.1 GCA_020719105.1 Rikenella microfusus | reverse complement strand
AAAGCATTGAAAAACAATGGTTTACAAAAACACGGGTGTTGATCGGATACCCCATTAATTAAATTTTGTGAATAAAATATAATTCCTGTTTTTGAATTGCTAAAATAATCAAATTAGGATTATTAAATCCATCATTTGATATGTTGCAGCTCATTCTCTAATATTATTTTTTGCGGCAACCTGGGTTTGGTTAAAACCGGTGGCAGTTTATAGGCAAGGAATATTGTTTTCAGTAAATATTCGGGTTGTATGAGAAATTTAAAATACAATATTTTATTCCGGTTTTAGTATAGTAAAAGGTTCTTTTCAAAGAAACTCCCCAATATCCGCAAGTGAGGGTGTGAATTTTTCACTATCAGCAACTTAACACTTCGTTTAATTCACTAATAATTTCAAATCTTGACTGAATTTAGTTTATCAGGATTTGTTTAAATACCTTGATTTAAATGTTTTATAAATTATTTTTGTTTTATTAATATATATGCTTTACTTTTGTATTCAAGTCTGCTTTACACGAATGTCGACTCCATGTCGTTTCAAAGGTTTTAACCTGAGATTAGTGTAAAGGTGGGCTTTTTTTATTGCCGATAGTCAAGGGATTCTTTGGATTGTAATAATTTTTATATCCCTTGTATTTTTCCACATCGTGCAAGTCAATCACTAAAGATATTTTATCCTTTAAAAAATCGTAAAAACGTGTTTCTCCGCGTTCAAAAACCCTTTGTATAGCCCAACAAAAATAGTCGGTTACATTTATAAGTGGTTCGGTAGTTGGATACGTAATATTGAAAACAATATTAGTTGTAATTGCCACTTCGCTTTTAGTGGTTTGATGCCTTTGTTTAGCTTTGGCTAAAGCAAGTTCCAAATTCTGATTCTTACCCGCTTTATTCATACCTGAGCACAGCGAAAGGTGTGAATGTGCGATGGGCATTGGGTTGCAAAGCGGGAAACCCCGATTTAGCTACACCCAAAATTGGGAGTTTTTATTTTCCCAATTTTGAGGAGGAGCTTAATCGTCAGGATTATTCATGAATAATCCGGGTTAGTGCATTTACCTCTGGCTGATATATGAAGTATTAGTTTCTCTTCCTTCTGAGTAAGCTTATTTTTAAGCAAATGCGAAAGCATATCGGCATAAAAATACTCTTCTTTCACCTTTATATTTAGTTTCGAATCTCGATAGTGATTTAGTGGCCACAACAGCCTCAAAACTGCAATCAATATTTTTTATGATGTCGAAAAATAATTTCCGAACCTCAGGCAAATCATCCGTTGCATGCAAATAATAACCCGAACCCTTGGTTTTCTTTTGAATACTTGGCACATTGAAATAAGGGTCGGTCTCAATTGAATTTTGTAAATCTATTATTTTATTTCGCAATGACTCAAGCGGTTCTTTGAATTTCACCATTCCAATTATAAAGCAATTTGAAACCCCATCTTTTCCGATAGCATCAGTTTTACCTTTCCCATAAACAGTGGTATCGCCAGCTTCATCTAAAAACCGGTGTACTGCTAATTTATTTTTTTGCTCAATCATAATGCTGCCATCACTTTGTTCAATTCACTAACAGTTTCATCGGTATTTTCATCAAAAAGCTTCCACATTTTACCCAGCACTCCATTGGCATTAAATGGGTTCATATCAAAATCTTTCCTATCAAGCAATCAGTGCTTGTCAATGTTATCCCTTGCTATCTGCTCTGGATTTTGGTTTGTGGGTTGATTCATTATTTTATCAGATGCTTATTAAAATGGAGAGTCACATCCTCACTTACAAAACTAGAGGTTTTTTTTATTAGATATTGCTTATTACAGCAAATTCCGTGTTGTTTTCTTTATGTACCGTAATTACCAACTGTTCCTGATTGCTCCTAATTTCAGCCAATTTAGAATCATTGTCAATTAAGATTATCCATTGACATGTATAATTTCTAAAAAGATTTAATACATTCGATAGAACAGTATTTTGTTTTTGTTCCCGGGTTGATGTATTTATTTGATTTATTGACCTAAGATCAGCAATCAAAACATCGCCTTTGGTTGGATTTACGGTACTTAAAAAGTCGTTGTAAGGCAAATTGTAGTAATTAATTTGTTGTAATGTCAGTTCTTCGTAACACTTTTTAATCTGATGGGCGAGTAGCTTAAAGTGGTTTTTATAAGTTTCTTCCTCCCCATATTGACTTTTAAGATTACCATTGGTGTCGTAAGCAATTTTATTTCCTTTACTGGTTTGTCCTATAAAATACCAAAACGATAGTTGCTTATATTTATCAATACAATCAACCATATTGGTATTTTGAAGATTAACAATATTTTGAAAATGATTAAAGAACCCTGTTTTAAAACCAATTTCGATTTGTTTGTTGAATAATTCGAGCGACTTGGAGAATTTTGATTTATTTGTAGAGTCTTTGATTTTAGCAATTTGTTTCACCACGCTTTTTATTAATGAATTGATAAACAAATCCTGAGTTATAGTGAATGATTGACTAAAGAGAGGGGTGAATTTTTCGATATCGGTATTCATGAGGACAATTGCTCTGACCATGAATTGCACATCTTCAAGAGTTATAATACCATTCTCAAAGTCCTGGTATGAGATATAAATTTCTTTTGATGAGAGCTGGCTGAATTCCTCAATTAATTCCCAATTTAAAGCAATTGTTGAAATAAATTCATGAAGTTTGGATGAACCCAGATTTTGATAAAATTGGATTACCTCAATGTTAGCATCATTAATAATACATAAAGTCCCTTTTTTCTGGGTAAAAAGGGAAGCTCCTTTTCCAATATTTAGGTGGATATACCTTTTATATGAGCTCAAATTAAGCGATTCATCTGGCTTATAATTAAATAAAAAAGGAGAAATTATTGAAGATTGCATTTTACTAATTGTTAGTTTCCACTACTAAACTAACCTAAATTAGTTTAGTTTTTGTAAAATCTCAAAAATAAATCGATTTTTTACGATGAATTTTAAAAAATATCCTTTTAGGGGAATAATTAGGATTCATAAACAATTCATTTTATATTGAAAAGAAATTGATAGTTTACCTTAAATTTGCGTATAAAAATCTAAATTACTGTTAGTCACGGCGTGACTCTTTAATTAAAATAACAATGTAAGTTTTTATAAGTACCATTAAATCAACAAGTCACACCGTGACTTGCGGAAATAAGGGTATATGTAAAAAAACCTCTGATTTTATCAATCAAAGGTTTTATAAAATTTGTTTCAATTGAAGTTTAATAGGTAATGACAACAAAATATTTTGAAACGCTCCAAAAGTCCTGTGGATTTTTAACAACTAAGCTATCCACAGGTTTTTTGCCAAACAGTTGATATGAATTGGACGGATGCGTAGTAATTATTTTAATTTTCTTTGCTTTCAACTCAAACGAAGTTTTGTTTCGAATGTCAATGGTATTGAATAACTCTTTGTCGAAGTCCTTATTAAGCGTTTTACCAGTACCAATGCCAATAACCCCGCCTTTTGTATCAAGGATTTTCTTTTCCTTCAATTCTTTTTCGGTACCAACAAGGTAATAAGCAGTATTCAGGTTTTCGTCCTGAACTTTTATTAATTCTTTTTTTACTTCAATATCGAATTTTAGTGTATCCATTGAATAGGTAAGTTCATCAATTTTAAGATTCATATTTAGTAATTGCTGCCTGAGATTGATAATAGCAACATTTTTCTCAGCTAGTTGGGCTTCTAAGCTTTCAATGGTTTTTTGCAAAGCACTGTTTTTAATGTTTGCATTTTTTAAAAGGCGTTCAAGTTTTGCTACTTTCTCTTTGTTTTTCAGCATCAAGTCGTAAATTGAATTTATATCTGCATTAATTTTTTCTTCTCTTGTTTGGGGGTTTTCAACATCTTTTATCGCCAGTGAAATGATTTTCTCTTTTTCTTTGATGGTTGCCAGGTTATTTTCAATTTCGGTGAAAGTTCCCATTATTCCATAAATAGCAGAATCTTTTTGGAGTACTAACCGTTGCAGGCTATCGGTACGCATTTGGCTCTCGTTCAATTGTTTTTTTTGTTTGGCACATTGGGTAAATAGCATGGTTACTGCAAAAAGAAGAATTAAGTTTTTCATATTGTTAAATTATTAGTGGGTTTTTTCTAAAACAAAAAATGATAAAATTTGGTGAAATGATTGATACGAATTAATAGCTATACAATATTAACGAAAAATTGGAAGAAGTATAGGATAGTTTTTAATTATTTTTTGATGGGGTAATTTCATCTTGCATCAGAAAATCAGAAAGGCTTTTATCATGTTTTAGGTTTAGCTTTAAGCGCAGGCGGTAGCGGCTTATTTCTACCGAACGTGTTGAAATATTCAGCAAATGGGCAATTTCCTTAGAACTAAAATTCATTCTAAGGTAAGAACATAACCGTATATCGTTATTAGTCAATTTAGGATACTGTTCTTTCAACATTTTAAAATATCCCTCCTGAGATAATTTCAAATTATGCAAAGCCATTTTCCACTCTTTGGTCTGCAATTCCAATCCTTGTGATATGTGAGTATCGAGTTTGTTTAAAAATTTAGATGACAATTGTCCCGGTTCATTTTTCAAAGAATCAATTTCGCTTCGAAGGTTTTGTAGCGATTCATTTTTTTGAATTAAGTACCTTAACGTAAGCATCAATTCAACATTGGTATTTTGCAGCCGGGTTTCAAGCGTTGTTTGTTTAATTTCAAATTCAAGCAGTTTGCGTTGTTTATTGAGCTTATTTTTGATGATTAAATATAAAGTGTATATTAAGGATAGCGTGATGAGTAAATAGGCAACATAAGCCCAAATGGTTAAGAACCAAGGCTTATTAATGCTGAAAGGGGTTGATACTGCCTCAAATTCTGAGTCCACTGTTATTTCGAGGTGGTAATTTCCGGGTTTGAGATTGTAATAGTGTATTTCGTTGTTTTTTGTTGTATTCCATCGTTCTTCAATTTCTTTTATTCGATATTTATAGAGGGTGGTTGAATGCGATGAAGCAGATGGATCGGAGAATGTAAATGCAGCATTATTCAAGTAATAGGGTGTTTTTATTTCAGAATTAGTTGGACATTGGGTTAATGATTTATTTTTGCCATGAAAATAAATGCTTTTTATAAAAATTGAAGCAGTTCGATTGCTATTGAGTTTGGAACTATTATTAAGTTGGGCAAACCCATTTCGGGTTGAAAGAATGAAATCTTGATTACTTATTGGAAGCATGGATAAATCTTGTCCCGACATACTTTCATCTTGGATATTATATTCGGTAATTTTGGTGAGCTCAAATTCAATGGATATTTTAAATAAAGCCACTTTGTTTTTTAGGACAAACCAATATTGATTTTTCTCATAAGGGATTACTTGAGAAGCCTTTTTATAGTTGCCTAAAGCAAGATTCAATGCATCAAAAGGAACCATTTTGTTATTTACATAATCAAAAGTATAAAATTCATTACCTGTTGAAAAGACTACCCGGTTATTGAGTTTATAAACATCGGTTAATCCAATATTTCTTTTAAGTTGAGTATAAGGATAAACACCTATTATTGAATCCATTGATTCGTTAGGTTTGAGCTGATAAATACCTTTTTGAGGATGAGATACCCATATATATCCCAAATAATCGATTTCAAAATGTCTGCTAGGCTCATAAAATCCACCCAAACGCCTAAAGAATTGCCATTGCCCTAGGTTATCTTTTTTAAATGAAATTAGGCCGGTATAGGTTCCTTCAATCAAATAATCATTATAAGGTTTAATAGTCCATCCACCGGTAATTGAGGATATTCTTTTAAATTGATTGTTAATTAATTTAAAAGTGCCTTCATTATGGCCACAGAGGATTTGGTTATCAAATTTGGATAAGGTCCACACCTGTCCTTGACTGTTTGGAACAAAGGTAAGTTTGCCAAAATGAATGGTGTTGTCATTTTGTAGAATTTCAGATTGGAATAATCCATGATTGGACCCCAAGTAGAGTTTATTATTGTCGATAAGTAGGGTATAAATGGTTCCTAAACTTCCGGATGCTGTGGAATAATAGGCTATGTTAGAACTTTGATTTATAAAGTTGATTCCTTCGTCGAGCCCAACCCAAATATTGTTTTTAGTTACGGTGAATGAGAGTACAGTATTGTTATTAAGGCCATTACTATAGTTATAATGTTCAGTTATTTGACCATCCTGGTTGGTTAAGACCATACCATCCAGAATGGTTCCAAAAGCATAAGTTGTTGGGTTAATGCTAACTGCTGCATTGCAATTTTGGTATTTAAGATATTCTGAAACTTCAGTATTCCAATAGGTAAATTCCTCTTTTTCGCTTCTATAAATCCCATTTTTTTCCGTGCATACCAAAATTTCGGAATTATTATAGGGGATGATTGCATGTATCTTTTTTTGATAAAAGAATTCACTTCCTTTAATAAATGTAAAGTTCCCATTTTGGAAATAGTAAAGCCCTTTATCGAGAATTTGGACCATTAATTTGTTACGAACCTGAAACATAAAAAGCATAAATCCGGGGGCAGGAATCAGAGACACCTTTTTTTGATTGTACACATAAATTGAAGTAAACGATTGAAAGATTATTTCATTATTTTGACTGTAAATTTTCCAGATTTCGTCGTTTGGATTTACCCCAATTGAATCTGAAAGTGAGTAATAGGTTAAATTACAGTCAGTTCCTTTTTCCCAATAACCAAATGATTCAAATCCGCCGGTGTAAATTCTATCTAATGAATCGATCAAAATGGAACGCAACATTTTTTTGTCGGGAGTTTCATGCGTTGTGAAAGAAAGTCCATCATACTCAAGCAAACCATAATTGGTTGCGAAATAAACCAACCCGCTATTTTGAGAAGATTGAATGCTCCATGTTTGATTGTTAATTTTGAAATCGTTTTGCAGGTAATGGATGATCTTATCTTCTTGAGAAGAGGAAGTTAGTGAAATTAAAATTCCAATAAAACAAAGGAGAGTACTTAATTTTGTCAAACGATTATAGCGCATTGGTGATTCATTTTTGGAAAATGAAATTAAGAAAAAGAAATTAAATAAAGATGAAACCCAATAAAATCATTTGTGTTTTTGAATAGTTGGTTTTGACATAAAAAAAGCGGAAGCATTGCACGAATGGTTCCGCTTCATAAATCCTCTTTTTTATTTCACCAAAAAACTGTCTTTTAATCCGGTTGATGAATTTGGACCTATATAAACCTCGAATTTTCCAGGCTCATAAGCATAAAGCATGTCGAGTGTGTAAAAGCGTAAGTCGTTGGTTGTTAGTTTTATAGTTACTGTTTTACTTTCCCCTTTAGTTAAAAACACTTTTGAAAATCCTTTGAGTTCTTTAACGGGTCGGGTAACACTACCAACTAAATCGTGAACATACAATTGTACAATTTCTTCTCCATCGAAATTTCCTGTATTGGTAATTCTAGCTTGAATTAATAGGGTATCGGTGTTAGTAATTTCAGAAGCACTTAATTTTAAATCGGAATACTCGAAAGTAGTATAGCTTAATCCATAGCCAAATGGGAATAAAGGTTCATTTGGGCTGTCTAAATATTTTGAACGGAACTGGTATTCCGGGTTGGTTGGATCAACCGGGCGGCCGTTGTTTTTCATGTTATAATGAATTGGAATTTGACCTACATTCAAAGGAAAAGTCATGGTTAATTTGCCAGAAGGGACTGCTTTTCCAAACAATAAATCGGCAATTCCATTACCTGATTCAACGCCACCAAACCATGCTTCCAAAATAGCGGGAGCTTTTTTGTTAAGTTCGGGAATGGTTAAAGGTCTTCCGTTAAAAAGAATTACTGCGGTAGGTTTTCCTAATTCGATGATTTTTTCAGCCAAATGCAATTGTACTCCAGGCAAATCTAAGTTGGTTCGGCTGGCCGCTTCGCCCGACATGTTCCTGTGTTCGCCCAGTGCAAGTATAACATAATCGGCATTTTTAGCCGCTTTAATGGCATCATTAAAACCATAAGTGGAATCATCGTTAACATTGCATCCTTTTACAAAGTGAACCTGAATGTTTTTATTTATGCCCTCTGATTTAAGCCCATCCAAAAGGGTTACACAGTTTTGGGCTAACCCAGTTGCCGACCAATTTCCAAGCATATCAACATCTGCATCGCCCAATGGTCCTATTAAAGCAATTTTTTTGACTGATTCCGGAATGGGTAATGTTTGGTTATCGTTTTTTAATAATACGCAACTTTTAGTCACCATTTGGCGGGCAAAATCTTTTGATTCTTGAGTCATAATCTCATTTTCTTGCCGTGTTTTATTGCAATATCGGTAAGGATCATCAAATAGCCCCAGTTTATATTTAGCTGTTAGAATATCAGACACAGCTTTATCAATCAGGGTTTCATTTACTTTTCCGGTTGCCACCAAATTTTTTAGGTTTTTCAAATAAATGGAACTTTGCATGTCCAATTGAATGCCTGCGTTTAAAGCTAATTCACCTGCATGAGCTGAATCTTCCGCTACCCCATGAGGAATTAATTCATAAATAGAGGTGTAATCAGTAACAACAAAACCTTTAAAACCCCAGCTATCGCGCAATAAATCGGTGTAAAGCCAATGATTGGATGAGGAGGGAACACCTGAAATTTCGTTGAACGAAGTCATTACCGAAGCTACTCCAGCATCAACACAAGCTTTGAAAGGAGGCAGGTAATATTCCAAAAGGCTGCGTTCCGAAATGTCCACCGTATGATAATCGCGTCCAGCTTGCGGCGCACCATAAGCTGCAAAATGTTTCATGCATGCCAGCAATGTTCGTTCATCGTAGATTGATTCACCTTGGAAACCCCTAACACGGGCGGCTGCAATTTTACTACCCAGCCAAGTATCTTCTCCAGCACCTTCGGAAACCCTTCCCCAGCGTGGGTCACGCGAGATATCCACCATGGGGGCAAATGCCCAGTTGATTCCTTCGGCAGTAGCTTCGGATGCAGCAATACGGTCGGAATGTTCAATCATTGCTAAATCCCAGGTGCAAGATTGGGCTAACGGGATTGGAAAAATAGTCCGGTATCCATGAATAACATCGTAGCCAAATAATAATGGAATTCCAAGACGGGTTTCTTCAACAGCCAAACGCTGTAAATCGGCTACATAATCCACTTTATAGGCATTAAAAATGGCTCCAACTTTACCTTGTTTTATCAATTGTTTATAATTTGGATCCATAACCGGACCGGTCACATCCCAGCCACTTGCCAGCAGGTTGAGTTGACCTATTTTTTCATCAAAGGTCATTATTTTTATTAGGGAATCAACCTTTTTCTGATAGTTATTGGTGTCAATCTTTAGGTTCGGACCTGAGTTGCAACTTTGGAAAAGAAAGGAAAAACAGGCGATGGAAAAAAAGAGGTGAATCTGGTTCTTCATATTTAATATTGCTTAATTGTGTTCGTTTTTAGTTTTATAACTTATTAGTAGGTTCCCTATAAATGAATTTCAATGGTGTTCTCCGGTTTTGTCAATAAACTCATAAATTGTTCCATCGGAATTACGGCTCCACCCTGGCGGTATTTGTTCTCCTGATACTGGAAAGTTAGGATATTTCCATTTATGGATATCGCCTTTGGGCTGAAGCAGTTTTCGTTGACGGTATATTTTAGAGTGATCCGATGGCCTTTAAAATCAATAGATGCAACAAGCCCATCCATCGATTTGGGGATTACCGGATCGAGGACAATATCGCCAAATTTAATACGCAAACCAAGCAAACGGGAGACAATCATACTGACATAAATACCCGGCCCGCTGCTGTAAACGCGCCATCCGCCTTTTAGTGTAATGTAACCAGTTTTTATCTCATCATATCGTTCATCGGCTTCGTACCTACTTTTAAAGGTAACATCGGAACTGCTGTAATAGCAATTAGCCTGACGTATATCTCCGCATGGAACAATATCCCGGTATGCAACCGGAATTGCTTGTCGAAGAGCTAATATAAAAGCATCGGCATTACCAATACGGGCTTGTGACTCAGCGTACCGGATGTGTTCGTGCACATACATGAGGCCTATTTCGCGCCCAAAAAAGGTACTGCTCTCTGCCCGCTGAAAAATGGTTTGAATACCACCGTTGTATTTTAATGGACGATCCATTAACCGGGCACCGTCAGGACCTTTAAGGTGATTGTTAATAATGCCTTGATGGAATTGCGCTTGTTCCGGGGTAAAAATTTCGCTGATGATACCTCGGTTCATGGGCAGTATGCTGTAATGTATCCCTGTTTTGGTATCACTTGGGTGGAGCAATACACTGATGCTTTTATCGGTTTCAAGCAAGCCATAACCGGCCACAATACTGTCTTTGACCAGATGTCTGTTGAAATCGGACTTTATTCTTTCACAAATTTCATTTAGGTCTTTAGCTTTAGCAGTATCTGTTTTCTCAAAAACCTTGCTGTATTGTTTGAAAGCCTGATAATTCATTTCAACGGTCCAGCTTGAAATCATGCGTTCGGCCAGTTCCTTACTTACCGGTTGCAGTGAATCGTTCCAATCGCCACCACCAAAAGGAACTAAAGCGGTTCCGGGAATAAATGAATTTACAATCATTTGAATGAGCCGATCAACGTGTTCACTGATGGGTTTAATTTCAGCTTTTTTTGAGCTGTTTTCATGGAAGTAAGGCAACATTTCATCCAGAATTTTACTGTCCCCGGTAACTTTGATGTAATCGCTCAAGGCAATAATAACCCAATAAAAAACATCTCCGTGAGAATCGTGGGCCCGAATATTTGAGTAACTGTCGAACATCCACCATTGAGGCCAGCCGCCATCGGGGTTTTGATTTGAGAAGATAGTGCAAAGTATTTGCTTGGCTTCCTCATATTTTTCCATGGTGAGCAGCAAATCAATAGGTCCCTGCGATACATCGCGGGTTCCCCAGGCAGCACCACTGAATTGTTCCAATCCGTATGGGGTTAAAAAATGTGTCAAGGCATTCATTCCATACCAAGGGAGAACTTCCTGAATGGCGGCAAAATCCTTTGTTGTATTTTTAAGTGATAAGTTTAAACTGAGGTCGTGCCAAACTGAATAAGCGGCTTCGGTTTCAGAAAGCCAATTTAGATCCACGTTATCAATTTTATTGAAATTGATTTTGGAATCAACCTCACCAATAATACTCAGGCAAAAAGCAGTAGTTTCTTCTACTTTAATGGTAAATAATGAGCTGTCTTTTACGGATGAATTGCCAAAATCGGGTAATTCATTGGAATGTGAGCTGTAGTTAATGTGTGTACTATTTACCAAAAAGCGGAATTGTGCCTTTGGAAATTTATCGTGAATCATGCTTCCAATCTTGGGATAGGCTATGTTTTCATGAGGTACTCCACTTTTAGAAATATGCCAGTTGTTCAATCCATCAAAATCATGGGTAATGATAAGTTTTACTTTTTTGCCACTCAACACTTTAAAGTCAAGGTTTATTGCAGGAGCAGATTTAGAGGTCCAAGTTCGTACTTGAAAGCAATAATTCCCCGATTTATATATCCACCGGCAATGGTTCAATCCCATTTCGAAGGCTGATGGAACTCCTAACAGAAAGGCTTTACCATCAATTTCGACAAAAATCCGTTGTCCCGATTCGGTAGATAGGTTGAATTGGCTTGTACAAACTGAAAGCAATACATTGAAATTGGTATTGCCTTGCGAAATATGGGAGTTGAAGACCCCAAAGGCAAACGATGTGGTGGAAACAATATCTTCAGTTGGTGCAAATCCCGCTTGGGCTTGCATAATATGCCCGTGAGGACGATCGGCCAGCATTTCTTTTATACGCAATACCACATGATTGTTTCGTTCGCAAAAAAATGAGAGTAACTTTCCGTTTTCCAATTCACTATGGCGCCTTTCTTTCCCAAAAAAATCATTCAATTCTTTGTTATTCAAATCTTCAATTGGTAGAAAAGGAGCAATGTTGAAGATGTTTTTAGTAGGGGTAACCATTTTATCAAATTCCGGTTTCAAAACTTCCTTACCGAATTCATGAAAAAGGTTGGAGAGTTGTTTTAAATCCTCCATGGAAGAGGCTTTCGGGTGATCCGGTAGATAGGTTGCTAAAAACACAGTAGAATGTTGAAATCCTGCTGCCAATTGGAAAGGCTTTTCCTGCAAGGCAACAACGGATGATTCTCCGGCATAATTCCCTGTTAGGGAATCAGAAAGCAGTCCTTCGGGAATCCCGGTTTCACGGTACGATTTGCCATAAAACTGCATGCCATCGGTACTTCCGGCAACAGCCCGGTTTTTGCAGGCTACCATCAACCAAGGATTGCCTACCGATTCTTTCATGTTTTGCCGACAATAAATTACGGAACCGAAGTTGGTATCATCAACCACCAATCGCTCCAGATACTGACTTACATAATATTCATTGGTCAGCCCGTTGGTTATGGGTTTCAATCCAACATCTTGCAAATAAATTAAGTCGAGTTCAATATTACTGTCTGATGTATTTTTAATGTCAATACTCCATTGCCAGCTCCTGCTCTTGGGTGAAAGTTGAAGTAGGCAGGTGTATTCAATGCCATCCCAAGCGCCTTTGGCAACAAACCGATTTTCCTTGAGTTGGAAGGCATTGTTGCTTTCAGGTCCTAAAAGGGGTTTGAATTCTATTGGGTTTGTTCTTTTCCTGAGAAACAGGTTGGTTCCCGGTTTTGAATAAGGGGTTGATGATTTCAGGCTTATCCGGATTGGATCAGCTTCGATATGTTTGATGGAACCGTTATCCAGAAATTCTATGGAAAGGCCGGAAGAATTTTTGATTTTCATTTGTTTGTAATTTTTAGCCACGAATTAACACGAATATCACGAATGTTGGATTATCACCATTTATATTTCATATTTTTAATATTAGCCACGAATTAACACGAATATCACGAATGTTGGATTATCACCAGTTATATTTTCATGGGTTTATATTTTTGTATGTTATTGATATTTAATGTATTTCCATTTTTCAAAATATAATCATTTTCGGTTGGTGTGCTTTTATTTGTGCTCATGGATATTTCATATTTTTAATATTAGCCACGAATTAACACGAATATCACGAATGTTGGATTATCACCATTTATATTT
>DYQV01000417.1 GCA_020719105.1 Rikenella microfusus | reverse complement strand
TGCAAATCTGCTTGATTTTTTTGTTATTTGCCGAAAATGTATCGGCGAAAAACAAAATAGTGGCATCCATTCCGTTTGAGATGGTTGGAAGTTATATTGTGCTCGACACAAAAATAAACCAATCTTCGAAATTAAAAATGATACTCGATACCGGATTGCGTTGTACCATTGTAACCGAACTATTTGCCGAGGATAGTCTAAATTTAAATTACGATGAATTGCGCGATTTGCAGGGTCTGGGTTTCGGAAAGAGTTTTTTTGCTTACGAGAGTAGCGATAATAACATTCAGGTTGGTAAGATCATATTAAAAAATCGTCCGGTATATGCTTTTAAAGAAGATGTTTTTAATCTTTCGCTGCAAACGGGTGTGAAGATAAACGGTTTGGTTGGCGTTGATTTTTTCAGGGATTATGTAGTGGAAATTGACTATAGTTCGCGCCGGATACGCATGTATGAGCCCGAAGTATTTGTTGCTCCCAAAGGTTACGGTGTGATGCCCATGATACTTCAACGTCAAAAAATGTACATTCATTTATCGGTACTCGAAACGGATAGCGCTCTACAGACCATAAAAATGCTCATCGATACCGGAGCGGAGCTTACTGCCTGGTTCGAAACACTCACAAACAAAGCAGTGAGTATTCCCGAAAAATCCATTCGGGGCAGAATAGGAGAGGGGTTGAGTGGTGAAATTAATGGCGTTTTTGCTCGTGTTGAACAGCTGTGCATCTCTAATTTTTGCGTAAAAAATCCTATTGTTGCATTTCCCGATTCTACTTCCATCCGACAAATTGTTCGCACATCCGACCGTGATGGTACAATTGGAGGCCAATTGTTAAGTCGGTTCAACTTAATAATCGACACCCGAAATCGGTTGTTTTATTTCAAACCAAATAGTTCATTTAATAAACCCTTTGTGTACAATATTGCCGGTTTAGAAGTCGCGCACGGGTCAGGTTTACTTCCTCAGGCCGAAGTAATTACCGTGTGGAAAGATTCGCCGGCAGAACGAGCCGGTGTACAAACAGGCGATATTATAACTGAGATTAACTACAACAAAATATTCGGGTTATCAATATCCGATATCCGTCACTTTTTCGAAGTGCCTTCCAAAATCCCCCTTAAATTAATTATCGAACGAAACGGTTCGTACAAAGAGCTTTTGATAGATATGAAAGCGAAAATTTAGAAAACGAAAATACTGAAAAATAAAGCTTTAAAGTGCTCTGTTAAAATGTTTTCTGCTGATTTTTTTTGTTTCAACCTATCTCTCGGTTCTCAGTAGCGTGATATCTTGCATATTCAAAAAACAACCGACTGATTTTCAAAACTACTTGAAGCTCATTCGGTTTTTTTATTGTCAAAACCTATTGGTTCATTTTCAATCCAAAAGACTGAACTTGCTTATTAATAATTTATAAATTACAATACAACCTTATTGCCCCAATAGTAAATTATGAAAATATATTTGTGTTTTTTTCATTTGGACTATTGCACAATCAAAATATACTTACGATATTTGCAACTGAAAATAGACACATAATGAGTACAAAAGAAAAACTTATAAAACGGTTCAAAAAACAACCGACTGATTTCACTTTTGACGAATTAATGCGTTTGTTTAGCATATTGGGCTTTGAACCGAACAATAAAGGCGCAACTTCTGGTTCGAGAGTGGGATTGATTCATTTGGAAAAGAAGCTTTCGTACACAATCCATAAGCCACATCCGGATTGTTTTATTAAAAGCTATGTAATGAGGCAACTAACCCAATATTTAACTGAGAATGGTTTAATTTAATTAAAACACAACCAACACAATGAACACACTTCAATACAAAGGTTACAATGGAAGTATCGAATATAGTAGCGAGGACGATTGCTTATTCGGTAAAGTAATTGGGATAGAAAAACGCCATCTAATAAGTTATGAAGGCACAACGCTCGATGAGCTGAAAACTGATTTTAGGGCTGGTATTGACAACTATTTAGAAATGTGTCATCAACAAGGCTGGAAGCCGGCAAAACCCTATAATGGAACTATTAATGTGCGCCTTACACCCGAAATACATGTTCGCACAGCGCAACGATCTGCCGAGTTGGGTATCTCAATAAATGCATTTATTAAAGAAACACTACAAAAAGCAGTAATGATTTAATAAAAACCACCTCACTTTTCGTAGCGTGTAATCTCGCACTTATGGCTCGTCCTGCGGCTCTTTGCCTACGTTGGACAAAAAGCAAACCACACCGCAGCATGTGCCACCTGATTTGAATGTTAAAAATATACAAAGTTTACGCTGTGGCTTAATATAATATGGATAGAGTATCCTTGTCAACTTATCTGCTTTTCCAACTTCTTTTCCATCCACCAGCACGCGCAATCCTTTTCCTAAATGGTATTTATCGCCATTTTTATCCCAAATAATGGTGAGGTTATGACCGTGATACAGTACATTGTCGAGGCAGAGCCAATCCCATTTTAATGGATTTACTTCAATGGTATTATCCGTTCGTGGACGGGAGAGCATTCAATCCGTTGTTTAGCTCGCTAAACACCAACAATCAAATCCAACATCTATTTCAGAATAGCTGTGAAAAATTACGACATTATTTTATTCATAGTATACTATTTACGGCAAGTTTTAAAAAATGTAATCATTCAATACAATTTTTTTTCTTTTATTCTGATAATAAATAATCGCTTTTTACGTTTTTTTGACTATTCAAATCCGAAGCATTTTTTTTAATAAAATAAAAACAGATGAAAAAAAAGGATGCCTTTAGAGCATCCTTTTTTTGA
>DYQV01000416.1:1625-2809 GCA_020719105.1 Rikenella microfusus | reverse complement strand
AGCGAATGTTACTCCTTGTAACATATAATCCCTCGACTACGCCCGGGATTAGTTCGACTAATCAATCCCAAGTACTTGTGATTAAAGTCTCACTAATTTACTTTTACAGAAACCGAAGCATAAACCTGCTGGGCAATAAAATCGCCAACTGCGGAAGTGGATGCTGGATGAGCCGGATTGATATCAATGGTACAAATTTTTTGAGTTAATGCTACATCAATCGCTGCTTCGATGGCCTTGGCGGCCTGTTCGTATCCAATGTATTGCAACAGCATAGCTGCTGAAAGTATGGTGGCCATTGGATTGGCACTATTTTTACCCATTGCCTGCGGATAGGAACCGTGTGAGGGCTCAAACAAGGCGGTTTTAATTCCATACGATGCCGAAGGTAACATGCCCAAAGAACCTATAATTACCGAAGCTTCGTCGGAAAGAATATCCCCAAACATATTTTCGGTAACAATAACGCTGAACTGTGATGGCCGCATTACCACTTGCATTGCAGCATTATCAATGTATTGATATTCCAATGTTACTTCCGGATATTCCTTATTCATAGCAGTAACAGTTTCGCGCCACAAACGGGATGTTTCCAACACGTTGGCTTTATCAGCTAATAAAAGTTTTTTGTCACGGCGCATGGCTTCTTCATAGGCTAATTTTGCAATACGCTGAATTTCATGAACGGAATAGCTACAATCGTCGTAGGCCGTTTGGCCATCCTCGCTCCTGCCCTTTTCTCCGAAATAAATGCCCCCGGTAAGTTCACGGAAAATCACAAAATTGGTTCCGTTGATTATTTCCTCCTTCAAAGGGGAAAGGTGTTTAATGGTGTCGTATATTCTTATTGGACGTATGTTGCAATACAATTGCATTTTTTTACGGATACCCAACAAACCCATTTCAGGTCGGCGGTTTGGGTCCTTTTCACCATCGAACTGGGGTAAGCCAACAGCTCCCAAAAGAATGGCATCGGCTTTGTCGGCCTTTTCAACAGTTTGTTCAGGTAACGGATTGCCATCTTTAATAATGGCATCGGCACCAATGCGGGCATAGTCAAAACTCAGTTTAAAGCCATAAGCCTCCGCAGCAGCTTTCATCACTTTCACGGCCTCAACAGTAATTTCCGGTCCGATTCCATCGCCGGGCAAAACAAGTATGTTTTTCATTTTTGAAATTAATCT
>DYQV01000416.1:0-1525 GCA_020719105.1 Rikenella microfusus | reverse complement strand
GTTATTTAATTTTGGCTATAGCGTCAATATAGGCTTCAACACTGGCTGTAAGGATGTTGGTACTTCCCGAGAACCCTTGATAAATGGTTCCGTTGTTGCTAATCTGCACATGTACCTTGCCAATATCGTTGCTCCCTTTGGTAATTGCTTGAATCAAGAACTCTTCTAAGTGCAGTTTACGTTTAACCACTTCTTTTACAGCGTTGAACGAAGCGTCCACCGGACCATTGCCGCTGGCGGTGGCTGATTGTAACTCGCCATTTACTTCCAGTCGCACAGTTGCCATAGTTTCAGGAGCTGTTCCGGTTGAAATATGCAGGTAATCGAGTTTCAAAACCCCTTGCCTTTTTTGATTGATATTCACCAAAAACTCTAAATCGTTATCGTTAATTTGTTTTTTCTGGTCGGCCAATTCTAAAAAGCGGGTGTAAATATCGTCCAAATCGCCATTGGGTTTAAAACCTAATAATTCTAACCGGTGTTTCAGTGCTGCACGTCCACTGCGGGCAGTAAGCAAAATTTCTGATTCATTGACTCCCACTTCTTTTGGGTCAATAATTTCATAATTTTCGCGGTTTTTAATTACACCATCCTGATGGATTCCCGATGAATGTGCAAATGCATTTTTTCCGACAATTGCTTTGTTGGCTTGAACCGGCATATTCATTAATGAAGAAACCATACGGCTTGCTTTCATTATTTTCTTTGTTTTAATATCGGTATAAAGGTTCAAGTCCTTATGACTTTTCAAGGTCATAACTACTTCCTCCAATGAGGTATTACCTGCACGTTCACCAATTCCATTCAAAGTAACTTCCACTTGCCGGGCTCCGTTCATAACGCCCATAATAGCGTTAGCAGTAGCCATTCCTAAATCATTGTGGCAGTGGGTTGATAAAATGGCTTTATCAATATTGGGAACATGTTCCATCAAATATTTTATCTTCTCGCCATACATGGTTGGCAAACAATAACCCGTGGTGTCGGGAATGTTTATGACGGTTGCACCTGCTTTAATAACTGCTTCGGTAACCTTGGCTAAAAAAGCATTATCGGAACGGCCGGCATCTTCGGCATAAAACTCCACATCGTCCACAAAATTGCGGGCATATTTTACCGCTTCAATGGCCCGTTGAATAATTTCATCCTCATTGGACTTTAATTTATGCACAATGTGGTAGTATGAAGTACCTATACCCGTGTGGATGCGTCCTCTTTTTGCATATTTCAGTGCTTCGGCAGCCACCTCAATATCCTTTTTTACTGCCCTGGTAAGGGCACAGATTATTGGTTTTGACACCGCTTTTGATATTTCAACCACCGAATTAAAATCACCGGGACTTGAAATTGGGAAACCGGCTTCTATAACGTCAACGCCCAATTCTTCCAACATCTTGGCTACTTCTATCTTTTCCACCGTATTCAACTGGCAACCGGGAGCTTGTTCCCCATCGCGCAGGGTAGTGTCGAATATAAAAATTTTGTTTGATGCCATTGTATAATGAATTAATTTTTAAACAATTGT
>DYQV01000415.1 GCA_020719105.1 Rikenella microfusus | reverse complement strand
ATAAAATTTTTAATAATTTTCTGAGTATTTACCAGAATACCACCAACCAAATTGATCCTAAAGTAATTGAATTAATTGGTTCAATAACAAAAACGTACCGTGTTGAACACACCAATATTATTGATCAGTGGTTTACCGTTTTATATGCCGGCATGGTGGCCGAGGAAAACAAATCACTTGCAGTACTTAAGAAACGGATTAAATTACTGGGCATGCATCAGGTATTGGTGGAACAAATTGCACCCGCACAGGCCGCAATCTTTAGTAAAGGCAAAACATGGCAAGAGATAGAATCAGTGCTGCTATTAAAAGGACTTTAGAGCAATCCCTGTATTTCGATTCAATTCAAAAAGAGTATCAACAAATTGTTATTCCCATTTTTCTATCTTTACCAAAAATAACCACATGACCATGCAACCTTTAGCTGAGCGGCTCCGACCCAAAACCTTGGACGAATACATCGGCCAGAAACATCTGGTAGGTCCGTCGGCTATCTTGCGCCAAAGCATTGAATCAGGGTATATTCCCTCCATGATTTTGTGGGGTCCTCCCGGGGTAGGCAAAACCACTTTAGCCCATATCATTTCGAACCAGCAAAACCGGGCATTTTACAGCATGAGCGCTGTGAGCAGCGGTGTAAAAGATGTACGCGAAACCATTGATAAAGCAAACCGGGGAAGATTTTTTAACCAACCCAATGCTATTTTATTTATTGATGAAATTCACCGATTCAGTAAGGCACAACAAGATTCGCTTTTAGCAGCAGTTGAACAAGGAACTATTACTTTAATTGGAGCCACTACCGAAAACCCATCGTTTGAAGTGATATCACCGTTACTTTCGCGTTGCCAGGTGTATGTGCTTAAATCGCTTGAAAAAGAAGATTTGAATGAGTTGTTGAACCGTGCTTTGACTAAGGATGTTGAACTTAAAAACCTTCTCATTGAAGTGGACGAAGTGGAAGCCATGTTCCGCTTTTCGGGGGGTGATGCCCGTAAGTTGCTAAATATTATTGAATTGGTAGTGCAAGTTTCCGATCCATCAAAAATTCTTATTACAAACAAGAAGGTGGAAGATATTTTGCAGGAAAACATTGCCTTATATGATAAGCAGGGCGAGATGCACTACGACATTATTTCGGCATTTATAAAATCAATCCGGGGAGGCGATCCAAATGCAGCCGTTTACTGGTTAGCCCGCATGCTCGAAGGTGGCGAAGACATCAAGTTCATTGCCCGGCGGTTGGTGATTTTGTCGGCTGAAGATATTGGTCTGGCCAACCCCAATGCCCTTTTAATGGCCAATACCTGTTTTGATGCCATACATAAAATTGGAATGCCCGAGGCCCGAATCATCCTTTCAGAATGCTGTGTTTATCTGGCAACCAGCCCCAAAAGCAATTCCACCTATTCGGCCATCGATGAAGCTTTGTCCGAGGTGCGTAATTCAGGTGATTTACCGGTACCGCTGCATTTACGCAATGCCCCCACCAAACTGATGAAGCAACTGGGTTACGGCAACGATTACAAATATTCGCACAGTTACGAAGGCAATTTTGCCGAGCAGGACTTTTTGCCCAAAAAAATAAGGGAACGGAAATTCTATAATCCTCAAAAAAATCCACAGGAAGAAACCATCAGAGCCCGGTTGGCCGGATGGTGGAAGAAAAAATACGGCTATTAATTTTTATTTGCTTTCCTGCAACTGCTTTTTTGTTTTTATAATCTGCTCAACGTTCCATGGCAATTCAAAGGTAAATTCCTGGCTTCGCTCAGCACAAGTGCTTTTTCTGCAATTGGAGCACAAATCATTGGTACAGGCATCGGTATGTATGGTCAAATCAACGGGATCAGAAAAGCCGTTTTTAACAACCTCTTGTAAACGATCAATCTCTACATGGGCTTCACGAACATTCATATACCAAGGCAAGGTTAGGTCGCAATCTAAATGGCAGGAATTCCCATATCGTACCAGTTTAACATTGTGGATGTTGACCCAGTTTTCAGTCCGGTGCTTATAAATAATCTGGGTAATGGCTTCAATTATCTTGAAATCGGCTTCATCCATTAGAACAGAAGTGGTCTCTTTCATGATTTTTAGACCCGTATAAATAATAATACCCCCAAAAATGATGGCAATCAAGCTGTCGAGCCAAGCCAAGCGGGTAACCATCAGCAAAATCAAACCCATAACCAAACCAATGCTTGAATAGGTGTCAGACTGCAAATGCTTGCCACCAGCAACCAATGCCATGGAATTATGTTTCTTCCCGGTTTTTATACTATAAAAACCTACAATATAATTTATCAAACCTGCCACTGCAATAATAACAATCCCAACATCCAGTTGCTGGATTTCAGCAGGGATAAAAAACCGCTTAACCGCTTCAAAAATAATGATTAATCCGGCCAGGAAAATCAAAAACCCCTCCAAGGATGCCGATAAAAGCTCTACTTTGCCGTGCCCAAAAGGATGACCGATATCTTTGGGCTTTAATGCTAAACCGATACTGTACAAGCTAACCAAACCGGTAATTACATTCACCGTACTTTCCAGGGCATCAGTTAAAATTCCTACCGAATTGGTCAAATAATATGCAACCAGTTTGCCAATAAATAAAACAATGGAAATAGTGACAATCCGTTTTTGAACGGTTAGCTTGATTTTATCCATAAAAGTATTTTGAAAATAATTTGGCGAAAGATAATCATAAGTAACCCCCTTTTTTAATTGGTTAAAAACCTCACTATGGTTTTATAAATTATTCACCCGCTTTATTCATACCTGAGCACAGCGAAAGGTATGGATGTGTGCAGGA
>DYQV01000414.1 GCA_020719105.1 Rikenella microfusus | reverse complement strand
TGATGATTATGTGGCTGATGTTTTTATCACATTCATGAAAGTAGAACTGGAAGAATCATTTAAATAAGAAAACGATTGTTGAAAACATTTCAAAAGTTAACATGATCAAAACAAATAATTAGCTAAGATAATGATTGACAGCCCATCAAAACTTTTTATTGATGTTTGTAAATTAATTGACAGCGCAAAAAGCCGCGTTGCTTCTAATGCCAACATCGAAATGACCCTTCTTTACTGGCAGATTGGCGAACGTGTAAACAATGATTTATTGGATGGTCAGCGTGCGGATTATGGAAAGCAAATTGTGTCGCAACTGGCGACACAATTACAAACCGTTTATGGAACCAAAGGTTTTGAGGTACGCAGTATTCGCCGGATGATGCAGTTTGCCAGGCTTTTCCCCGATATTCAAATTGTGTCGCAGGCTGCGACACAATTAAGCTGGTCCCATTTTATCGAATTGCTCTCTCTCAATCATGAAATTCAACGTGAGTTTTATCTGACACTTGCCATGCATGAAAATTGGGGGCGTGATACATTACGTTCGAAAATTGATGGTTTGTTGTACGAACGCACTTTAATAAGTGGTAAACCTGACGAAATAGTGAAAAATGAACTTTCAGCTTTACGCAACGACAGCGCTATTTCTCCCGATCTGGTTTTCAGAAGCCCATATTTTCTCGAATTTACCGGTTTAAAAGGAATGTATAGTGAAAAAAGCCTGGAAGATAGCCTCATTGCAACATTGGAGCAATTTATAATGGAACTTGGCAGCGGATTCTCCTTTGTCGAACGTCAGAAACGGATGATCATTGATGGAGAGGATTTTTATCTCGACCTGCTTTTTTACCATCGCAAATTAAAACGTCTCATTGCCATTGAGCTAAAAATTGACCGTTTTAAAGCGGCCTACAAAGGACAGATGGAACTCTACCTCCGATGGCTCGATAAATTCGAACGGCAGAAAGGCGAAGAATCACCCCTGGGATTAATCCTTTGTACCGACGGTGGTAACGAACAAATTGAACTACTGCAATTAGACAAAACAGGAATTAAAGTAGCACAGTATTATACCGATCTACCCGACAAAAAGTTGCTCGAAGAGCAATTGCAACAATCATTGCGACTTGCCAGGATGAAATTTTCAAACCAAAATAAAGATTGACGATTATGAGCTTTCCAAAATCATTTAATTATTTGACGAAAAGTAAAGTTAGCACCTCAGTTTCAGTTATTGAATTGAAACATTAACTTTGATTGAAAAACACAAATCATCAAATCTTAAAAACTATAAATCATGGCAACACTCATTAAAAACGGAAGAATCATCACCGCCACTGATGATTATGTGGCTGATATTTTTATCGAAGGCGAAGTTTTTACAGCCATCGAAAAACGATTGATAAAATGTTGATCAAATTAGAAAATTATGCCTGAACAACAAAATATCGAATTCAAACAGAGTTGGCACGACGATTACCTGAAATGGGTATGTGGTTTTGCAAATGCCCAGGGCGGTACCATTTTTATTGGCAAAAATGATAACGGATCTGTTGTCGGCGTTGAAGATTATAAAAAATTAATGGATGATATTCCTAACAAAATAAAAAATTCACTGGGAATTACAACTGAGGTAAATCTGCACGAAGAAACCGGAAGTCATTATATTGAAATCATAACGCAGGCATACTCAGTTCCAATTTCATTAAGAGGCAGATATTATTACCGAAGTGGAAGCACAAAACAAGAATTGATAGGAACTGCATTAAACGAATTTCTATTAAGAAAATCCGGTAAAACCTGGGATGATGTAATAGAACCAAGAGCCAGTTTTGATGATGTTAACCAACTGACTGTTGCCACTTTCTTAAAAGTATCCGAAATTGCAGGTCGTTTACCCGAAAATGAGCAATTGACTTTGCCTGTTTTATTCGAAAAATTAAGGATTGCCGAAAATGGGAAATTAAAACGATGTGCCATAATCTTGTTTGGGAAAGACCCGGGGAAATTTTACCCAAATACCTTTGTGAAAATCGGACGCTTTGCAAAAGATGATGCTGATATAAAGTTTCAGGAGGTCGAAGAGGGAAATCTCATTGAATTGATTCACTTAGTCTTAAATCAGCTTAATCATAAGTTTCTTACACGCTCAATAGACTTTGAAGGCATGCACCGAATCGAAAAAGGAGAATATCCAGTATCTGCAATTCGTGAAATGTTGTTAAATGCCTTGGTACACCGCAATTACATGGGAGCACCTATTCAAATAAGGGTTTATGACGATAAAATAAGCATTTGGAATGAAGGCGCTTTGCCAGAAGGCTTAACCTCTGATGCATTGAAGCGGCCACATTCATCACGACCAAGAAATCCGATAATTGCTGATGTAAGTTTTAAAGGTGGGTATATTGATGCCTGGGGAAGGGGAACTATTAAAATCTTTGAAACCTGCAAAGAGGCAGGCTTACCAGAACCAGAAATGAAAGAACAGGACGGCGGTTTTATCATTACCCTTTTTAAAGATACCTTATCCAATGAACGGTTAATAAAACTTGGGCTTAACGGCCGGCAAATTAATGCTATGTTTTTCGTTAAGGAGAATGGTAAAATATCTAACGCAATTTATCAATCAATTAATGATGTTTCTAAAGCAACTGCAACAAGAGACCTAACAGAATTGACTGAAAAATTCAAATTATTTGAAAAACATGGACAGATCGGTGCCGGAACGATTTATTTGTATAAAAAATAATTGGCTCATAATTGGCTCAATTGGCTCATAATAGGCCGAATTGGCCGCTAATTGGCCATTAATTGGCC
>DYQV01000413.1 GCA_020719105.1 Rikenella microfusus | reverse complement strand
AATCGTCTATAGGGAGATTATTTTTATGCAACAGCAACACCACATTATTTATGAAGAAAATAGGTATAATTCTTGGCATACTACTTTGCACAACCGCTTTTGGGAGGAGCATTGAAAAAAAAGAATGTCAGACCCAAAAAACAAGTCAATCCATTCAAGTTGACGGGCTTTTAGATGAAATTGCTTGGGTCAGCGCTCAATGGAATCAGGATTTTAACATGTACATTCCTTACGATAACAAAGAAGCATCACAACCCACCCAATTTGCCATTTTATATGATCAGGATTTTGTTTATGTAGCCATAAAGGCATTGGATTCCGAACCTTCACTTATCTCGAAACGGTTAACCCGGCGCGATGATTTGGATGGCGATTACCTTGGAGTGCATTTCGACAGTTATAACGATAAACAAACATCGTATTGTTTCAATGTAAGTGCCGCAGGAACAAAAAGTGATGTCTTTATTTCGAACGATGGGGATTCTCAAGACAATTCATGGAATCCAATATGGTGGGTCGAAACCAGCATTAATGAAACAGGATGGGTGGTTGAAATGAAAATACCTTTTTCGCAATTCCGGTTTGTAAACAGTTACGAGCAAACCTGGGGTATTCAAATTGAACGGTATATTCAGCGGAACGAAGAAACCTCACTCTGGCAAGCCAAAGAAAGGAATGATCCGGGGTGGGTGCATCACTTTGGTAAAATGAATGGATTGGTTGATATCCAACCAAAAAAAACGTTTGATTTGTACCCTTATGCCGTAGCAAACTATTCAACTTATCCTAAAGAAGAAGAAAATCCGTTTGCAGATGGCAGCGATTGGAAAGGAAATATGGGTTTGGATGGAAAGGTAGGGCTAACAAACAACCTAACATTGGATTTCACCATCAATCCCGATTTTGGTCAGGTTGAGGCCGATCCATCATCGGTTAATCTTTCCGGATTTGAACTCTTTTTTGAGGAGAAGAGGCCCTTTTTTATCGAAGGAAATAATATCATCAATTTCCCCTTGATGTTTGGCGATGGCGATTTAGCCTGGGACAATTTGTTCTATAGCCGGCGTATTGGTAGAAATCCGCACAATTATCCGGAACTGGATTCAGCCGAATATGCTAAAGTTCCAAATGCCACTAAAATATTAGGAGCCGCAAAAATTACCGGCCGTTCCAAAAACGGGTTGAGTATTGGCATTATGGAAAGTGTTACTGCCAATGAGAAAGCTGAAATAAATTACAATAAAACTGAAACCCGGTATGAAACGGTGGAACCGGCTACCAATTTTACAGTAGTGAGTATGCAGAAAGATTTTGGGGGAGGAAATACCCTATTGAGCGGGATGGTTACTTCCACCAACCGGCTAATTAACGATGAACAACTGGAATTCCTTCACACCAACGCCTACACCGCCGGACTCGACTTTACCAAATACTGGAAAGATAAAACCTATTTTTTCACGGCAAAAGGGGCTTTCAGCTACGTGCAAGGAAGTACAGAAGCATTGATTAACACGCAGGAATCATCAACCCATTTATTCCAACGGCCCGATGCCAAGCATGTTTCCATGGATAGCACCCGCACATCGCTACCGGGATATGGGGGAAATATATACTTTAGAAAAAGTGGCGGCGGCAGACTCAGCTATTTAGCGGCGGTTTATTTCAAATCGCCGGGCCTGGAACTCAACGATGTGGGGTTTGTAAGGCACTCCGACGACATTATTTCCATCCTTTGGGCCGGATACCGAATTAATGAGCCGTTTTCCGTCTTTAAAAGGATGGGAATTAATGTAAACCATTGGTCGGGTTTCGATTTTGGAGGAACCTATCTGGGGATGGGGGGTAACACCAATTTGAATGTAACTTTCAAAAATAATTACAAAGCCGGGATGGGGATTAACCTAAATACCGATGAACTTTCAACTTCGCAATTACGCGGTGGCCCTGCTTATAGGTTACCAGGGAATACAAATCTATGGGGATTTGTGGGCTCCGATTACCGTAAAAAGTTAAGCATTTCTCTTTTTGGCAGTTATGCAAATGGTTTTGAAGATTATTATCAAAGTAAATCTATGGAATTGGATGTAACTTTCAAACCTTGGTATAACATTGAATTTGGTTTGGAGCCTTCAATCAGCAACGATTTTAACGAGCAACAATATGTTACCGAAAGCAGTTATAACGGAAAACCCAGGTATATACTGGCATCCATCGATCAACAGATAATTGGAACCTCTTTTCGGATTAACATGAATCTTACCCCCGACCTTTCCATTCAATATTGGGGCCAGCCTTTCTTTGCAACGGGTAAATACTACGATTATAAAATGGTAACCGATTCAAAGAACGATATATACAAGGACCGCTTCTCCACTTACCCAGAAGAGAATATTCATTTTAATGAAGCATTGCAGGTGTATGAAATTGATGAATCGGGCGATGGCTCTTCGGATTATAGTTTCAGCAAACCCGATTTTAACACCAAAGTGTTTCTTTCAAATCTGGTAGCCCGGTGGGAATACCGTCCGGGTTCTGTTCTTTTTTTAGTTTGGTCGCAAAACCGATATAATGAAACGAATGATCCCGAAATGGCGTTTGCTAATAACTTGACCAACATGTTCAATTTTCAACCGCAAAACACTTTTTTAGTTAAACTTTCATACCGAATTGGAATATAGGATGTTACCCCTATTTCATCGTCTAAAGAATGCTGGTCAATAAGCAACAGTTGTGGTTGATTAATTTTCAGCAATAGATTCTTTCGTTGATTCCTAAAATTCCACAAGTTGCACCCCTACTAGCGATTCTATCTTCTGCCTGTTTAATAGTTA
>DYQV01000041.1 GCA_020719105.1 Rikenella microfusus | reverse complement strand
TGCTCAGGTATGAATAAAGCGGGTTATAAATAAAAAGGCCGGAATCACCGGCCTTTTTCATTAACTCACTTTTTTCTCTGCACTTTTCAGTTCTTTTTTATTTCGCTTTAATCGTTTCATAGCATCAATTAGTTTTTGTTTTAAACTTTGAGTGATTGTTTTCTCATCGTTTTTCTTTGCCTTTTTCAGCTTGTGGTTAATTTTACTTGTTCTTACCCAGGCTTTTTCAACTTTCCGCTCCGCAATTTGGAGTTTCACTTGTTTTTTACGTTTTTCAATAGGATCAGTCATGTTAAATCATATTAAGATTAAACGAATATTTGTATTAAAATAACAAATATTTTTCCATTTTAGTTGTAAAAAAGAGAATATTTAATTAACATTTTTCGCTAATCGATGAGCTACAACTACTTAAAAAACCCTTTTAAAATTGAATCCGTTTGTTGTCCTTATCCAGTATTTTTTGTATTACTTTTTCAGGATGGCTGAATTGATAATTCATCATCATGGCGGCAATAATATAAGGTTTGTAACTTGCCTGTTTAAACAGTGGTACTTTGTAGCGTTCAAAAATGGAAGCCTGCACTTCACCTTGTTTACACGAAACACCCGAAATGTCAGCCGGTAAACAATGCAAATACAAGGCATCTCCATTTTTAGTCAGTTTCATTTTTTCTTCGGTGCATTCCCAATCAGTATGTTTGGCATTGTTTTCTAAGCATTTTTTTTCTAAAACATCTAAACCTTTTATGTCTTTATTTAGAAGTAAGTGTGTACGTTCTTGCATTACTGAAAAAGGAGCCCAGCTTTTCGGGTAAACCACATCGGCATTTTGAAATGCTTCATCCATACTGGCTACTTTTCTAAATGTTCCACCCGTTGCTTTTGCTTGCTGAGCTGCCAGTGTTTCAATCTCGGGAATTAGGTTATATCCTTCAGGGTAAGCCAAATCGACCTGCATACCAAAACGGGTCATCAATCCAATAACTCCTTGCGGAACGCTAAGCGGTTTACCATAACTGGGCGAATAAGCCCAAGTCATGGCTATTTTTTTCCCTTTCAGGTTTTCGATGCCTCCAAAATGATTAATTAAATGAAGCATATCACTCATACTCTGAGTCGGATGGTCAACATCTGATTGCAGGTTTATTATACCAGGTCGTTGTTCTAATACCCCTTCCATATAACCCTCATCTAATGCTTTTCCAACTTCACGTTGGTATTTGTCGCCTTCGCCCAAAAACATATCATCGCGAATGCCAATAAAATCAGCCATAAATGAAATCATGTTTGCAGTTTCTCGAACCGTTTCACCATGGGCAATTTGTGAAGTTTTCTCGTCCAAATCCTGTACTTCGAGCCCCAATAAATTAGCAGCTGATGCAAATGAAAAACGGGTCCGGGTAGAGTTATCTCGGAAATTGGAAATAGCTAGTCCGGAATCGAAACAGCGGGTTGATAGGTTGTTTTCTCTTAGGTTACGAAGTGCTTCTGAAACAAGAAATATTTGTTGCAAATCATCCGTTGATTTTTCCCAGGTCAGCAGAAAATCCCTACGGTAATTTTCCGCTTTTAGTTTTTTTAACTGATTTATAATTGAATTTATTTTTTTACTCATAATATATTGTTGTTTTTGGTTACTCAATGTTTTCAGCCAATTGATAGGCAAATGCAGCATAAAAGGCAGATGCTTTGACTAAATGCTCCACAGGTACTTTTTCATTTGGAGCATGAGCCATTACTTCGTTGCCGGGACCAAATCCTATTAAAGGAATATGGTAATATCCATTTATTGTTACCCCATTGGTGGAAAAGGTCCATTTGTCAACCAACGGCTTTTTCTTGAAAAGATCAGTAAAGGCCTTTACTCCCGTCTGCACGATTAAATCATTTTCTTCAATTTTCCAAGTTGGATAATATTTTTCCATTCCATATTTCAAACCGGTGTAGGCCGTTTCTTCGTAATAAAGTACTTCCACTTTGGCATTCAGGTCTTTAACAATTTCCTGAATCTGTGCTAAAGCACTTTCTTTGGTTTCCCCCCAGGTCAATCTTCTATCGAGATGGAAATAGGCATAATCGGCAACCGCACACAGCGATGGACTTCCTGATTTAATTTCGGAAATGGTTACGGTTCCCTTGCCAAGAAAATCGTCAGATATTATCTGTTCATTTAATTTCTCAATTTCAAGCGCTGCTTTGGCCGCTTTATAAATTGCATTATCGCCCCGTTCTGGAGCTGAACCATGGCAAGAAACCCCATAAAAATGTACTCCAATTTCCATCCTTCCACGGTGTCCTCTATAAATGTTTAAGTTGGTAGGCTCGGTACTTATTGCAAAATGAGGTTTAATGCCTTCTTCTTCAACCAGATATTTCCAGCAAAGACCATCGCAATCTTCCTCCATTACACTTCCAACAAAATAAATGGTCAAGTCTTCTAGAAACCCTAATTCTTTAAGAATTTTGCCTGATGTTATAAAGGCCGCTGCACCTCCTTCTTGGTCAACAGTTCCACGGCCGTGCACAAACCCATCTTTTATTTCACCTGAAAATGGATCAAAATCCCAATTTTTAAGTTGTCCGGTATCCACTGTATCCATGTGTGCATCAATAGCCAGAATGGTTTTGCCTTTTCCTATTCGTCCCAATACATTCCCTAACCCATCAATCCGAACTTCATCAAATCCGGCTTCTTCCATTTGCCTTTTTAGTTCCAATTGCACTTCCTTCTCGCCCATGCTTAGCGATTTAATTTTAATAAGTTTTGATAAATTTTGAGCAGTATAATCTTGATATTTTACTGAAAGATTGTCAATTTTCCTAAAAATATTCATAATATAAGTTATTTGTTTTGAAAATATTCAAATATATAGTCTTTTTGATTTTATGCAAATGTAATGGCAATATTTATTTTTAATATATGATTTCCATGAAATAAGTGAAAACCCGGTTCAAATCTTTTATAATTATACCCTGTTAAGGTATCTTATTTTTTTTCAATTATATATCTTTGCATTTGAGTTTTTTTTGAATTTATTTGTTTAATAGCAAAAACTTAGCATTTTTGGTTAAATTGCCAATATTTTCAATTTGATTATTTTTATAGGATGAAGCAAATAATTACCCTTATTTACTTTTTATTTTTGTTGGTTTTAAATTCTTTTGGTCAAAAAGACCAAGGCTATCTTGAAGTAAAAGGAACTGTTAAATTTGAAAGAGAAGCTTTGGTTGATGCAAAAGTTAATTTGATTAAAGATGGTGTTAAAGATAAAGTAATCAGTACTGATTTTGAAGGTAAATTTATCGTTCGACTTGATCTAAACTGTGTTTATGAATTGGTTTTTAGTAAGCAGGGATTTTTCTCAAAAAAGCTGGTTTTCACAACGAAGGTACCTTCTGAAGATGTGGGAATCTGGAACAATAAATTTGCCATTGAGCTAATTCCTGAAATTGAGGGTTTTGATGCTTCATTGTTTGATGAACCTATTGGAAAGTTCGAATTTAATGCAACGGTTGGTGATTTTGATTATGATTTGGTTTATACCACCAATATGCAGAAACGTATTAAAGCCTTAATGCTTCAGTACGAAAAAGCGAGGAAGGAATCATTTAATAAGATTATTGCACAAGCCGATGAGGCATTTAATTTAAAAAATTATGAAAGTGCCATCGAATTATACGATAAATCTATCGATTTAGACCCCTATGATCCCTATCCTGATGAACAAATTGCTATGATTGATAACATTTTAAAGCAAGACCAAAATGCTGATAAAAATTACGAAAAGAGTGTTAAAGAGGCTGACCAATACTTTCAGAAACAGGAATATGTAAATGCACAAAAATTTTATAGCAGGGCACTCAAATATAGGGATAAGCAGTATCCAAAAGACCAATTGGCTGCCATTGATAAGTTACTGGTTGATCCTGTGGCTGATTCTAGTTTAATTGCTTATAAAAATGCGATAATTGCCGGAGATAAAGCGTTTACAGCAAAACAGTACCCCAATGCATTGGCCAAATTTACGGAAGCCTCGGGAATTAAACCTAATGAACAATATCCGAAAGATAAAATTGCAGAGCTTACTGCCTTGATTGCACAGTTGGAAAATGATAAAAAATCGAAAGAGGAAATTGAAAAAGCCTATTTGGCTGCTATTTCATTAGCCGATGCAGGATTTAATCAAAAAGATTTAAGCAATGCAAGAATTAATTATGTAAAAGCAAGTTCTATTAAACCAGCTGAGATTTATCCAAAAACCAAAATTACAGAAATTGATAACCTATTAGCAGCAGGTAAATCGTTGGATGAAAAGTACAAAGGATTCATAGCCATTGCGGATCAATCCTTTACTAGTAAACAATATGAATCGGCAAAAGGATATTATCAGCAAGCATTGTCAATTAAGCCGAACGAGAGTTACCCAGTAACAAAAATTAAAGAAATTGATGCGTTATTGCTTTTATTGGCCGATACCCGTAAAAATGAATTGGAAGCCAATTATCAAAAAGCCATAGCAACTGCCGATGCTGCATTTAATAAAAAAGAATATGATGTGGCCAAAACATCGTACAATCAAGCAGTAGCATTAAAAAATACGGAAGTTTACCCGAAACAAAAAATTACGGAGATTGATAAGATATTAGCCGATATGGCAACCAAGCGAAGGGCTTACGATTTGGCCATTGCCCGGGCTGATAATAATTTCAATATTGAAAAGTGGAATGAAGCTAAGGTAGCTTATCAAGATGCACTTAATTTGTTTCCTACAGAACTTTATCCACAGACCCGTATTAATGAGATAGAAAACAAACTGCTCGCCATGAAAGGCGCAACAGAGCAGCGCGCTGCACGTGAAAAAGCCTATCAAGATGCCATAGCTAAAGGAGATAGTACTTTTAACACAAAAAAATATTTGGATTCAAAAAATTTCTATTCCCAAGCGCTTTCAGTTAAACCCAATGAGGCTTATCCGAAAAAGAAGCTGGAAGAAATTGATTTCATGTTAGCCGCTGAAAAATCGTTAAATGAGAAATATAATGCTTTAATAACAGCGGCAGATCAAAATTTTGTGAATGATAATTTTCAAGATTCAAAAACTTCCTACACAAGTGCCTTGCAATTGAAACCTAATGAAGCTTACCCAAAACAACGGATTGCTGAAATTGATGCTAAATTAGCAGCTTTACTTGTTAATAAGCAAAAGCAAGATCAACTTAAAAAGCAATACGATGGCCTGATATTGCAAGCCAATCAGCAATATACCGCTAAAAGCTGGGAACCAGCCAAAAGTTATTATCAACAAGCTTCGGCTGTATTGCCCGAAGAGGTGTTTCCAAAGCAGCGGATAGCTGAAATTGATAACCTGCTTGCCAGCGTGGCTGATAATAACCGGAAATATAATGAAGCCATTCAAAACGGAGACGTAAAATTTTCAGGTAAACTCTATGGTGAAGCATTGACTTCTTATAATCAGGCAACTCAATTAAAACCCGACGAAACGTATCCAAAACAAAAAATTGCAGAAATTAATGGTTTGTTAGAGACAATGAAGAAAAATGAAGCAGCTTACTTGGATTTCATAAAATTGGCCGATGCTGCGTTTTCAGTAAAGCAACTGGACGATGCAAAAGCAAAGTATCAATCTGCTTTAACACTAAAACCCAACGAAGCTTATCCAACGCAGCGAATCAATGAAATTGATAGGTTATTGGCAGAGCAGTTGCGGTTGAAAACCGATAAAGATAAATTGGATGCACAATACAATCAACTAATTACGAGCGCCGATGCTTTGTTTATGCAGAAAAAATATCCCGAGGCTAAAAGTAGTTATACTCAAGCATCGGTATTAAAACCGGATGTTGCTTATCCCAAAGTGAAAATTTCGGAAATTGATAACTTGCTCAGTTCAATGGCGGCTCAACAAAAAGCCTACGACCAAAAAATGCAGGACGCAGACATGCTTTATGCCAGTAAAAATTATAATGGTTCTTTAACTGCTTATCAACAAGCTTCGCAACTTAAACCTGACGAGGCATTACCTAAGCAGAAAATTGCGGAATTGAATCAATTGATTGCCCAATTGCAACAAAAAGAACAAACCTATAGTAATTTTATTAAGTTGGCTGATGCTTCCTATGCTTCAAATCAATTGGATGCAGCTAAGGAACAATATAAATCGGCATTGTTGGTTAAACCTGCTGAGGCATACCCAACACAGCGGATTGCGGAAATTGATAAAATGTTGGCTGAGCAATTGAATCTCAAAAGCCAGAAAGAACAATTGGAGGCTAAATATAACTCTCTCATTACTTTGGCTGACAATATGTTTAATCAAAAAAAGTATGCCGAGGCAAAAGCCAACTATACTGAGGCATCGACATTAAAACCTGCCGTTATGTATCCTAAAGAGCGAATCTCAGAAATTGATAACTTGCTCAGTTCTATGGCGGCTCAACAAAAAGCCTACGACCAAAAAATGCAGGATGCCACTGTAATGGTTGGTTCGAAGAATTATAATGGCGCTTTGCAAAATTATCAGCAAGCTGCTCAATTAAAACCTGATGAAGCATTGCCAAAGCAAAAGATTGTTGAAATGCAGACTATTTTAGCTGATTTGGCTCAAAAGCAACAACAATATCAGCAATTAATAACTAAGGCTGATAATTCATTCAACTTAAAAAGCTACCAACAGGCAAAATCATTGTATCAGCAAGCACAACTAATTGTTCCTAATGAGGAGTATCCAAAAAATCAAATCGTACTAATTGACCAATTTTTAGCTGAAGGAGCAAAACGAGATGCTGATTTGCAGGCAAAAATAAAAGCCTACAATGCAAAAATCTTAGCCACTGATAAGCTATTTGAGTTAAAGGATTATACCAATGCTTTATCGGGATATTCTGAAGCAAAAGCTATTAAAGCGGATGAAACCTATCCTGATCAGCAGATAATTCTAATCAATAAATTAATAAAAGAAGATGCTGCTAAGTTAGAAGCTTCATACAACCAGGCTATTCAAAAGGGTGACCAACTGAAAGGGCAAAAAAGTTATTTAGAAGCAAAGGATCAGTACTCCATTGCTCTTAATTTAAAACCTAAGGATCCAACGGCACAGTCGAAATTGATTGAAATTCAAAACCTGATCGACCAGCAAAAGTTTGATAAAGAAAAGCAAGACAAAATTAATAAAGACTACAACAACTACATAGTTCAAGCTGATCAGGCTCTTAAAGCAACAGATTTTGCATCAGCACTATCGTTATACAAAAATGCTCAGGGGATTAAGCCAACTGAAAAATATCCTAAGGATCAGATTGAGTTGTGCGAAAAGAAAATACAGGAACAAAAAGCATTAGCCGAAGCGGAAGCAGAAAAACGAAGAAAAGATGAATTAGCCGCTTCACAGAATTCCTTTGAAGGAAAAGATTTCGATTATACCGGGGAACAACGCGACAATAAATTTTTGAACGATTTGGCTAAGCTATACCCATTGGGTGTTACGGTTGAGAATTACAACAAGCCAAACAAAAAAATTAAACGGGTTATTGTGAATCATGATGGTATTGCTAAAGAATACATTGAGGTTATCTATTCGTATGGTACTTATTATTTCCGGAACGGACAAAATATTTCCCGTACCATATTCTATTCTGAAACTAAAGAATGACACGATTACAAAAAATACTGAATTATAGATTTTTAAGAAGCATCGTTTGGGTGCTTCTTTTTGTTGCATGCAAGCCTACATTAAAAAACAGAGAAAGCGAAACCCGCATATTTGCTGACGATTCTATTAGTTATGCACGTGGATTCAAACTATCATCAGCCGATGAAAGAATAAGAATAGAAGTGACCAATCCGTGGCAACAAGCTAAAAATATCCATTTCGAATACCTGTTGAGTGCCTCTGATTCTTTATTGAATTGTATTCCCATTCCTGTTCAGCGTGTGGTATGCTTTTCAACTACCCATTTGGCTTTTATCCACCTTTTGGGTGGAGATAGCTCAGTGGCAGGGGTAACTAATCCTAAATCTATTACAAATCCGGCCATTGTTCGCCAGATTGAAAACGGAATTACCCTTGACATTGGAAATGAACAAGCATTGAATTACGAACTTATTTTAAGTTTGAAGCCTGATGTAATATTTGCCTATGGTGTTGGAGCTGAAGTACAAGGGACTTATCAAAAATTTGCCGAATGGGGCATTCCAGTAATCATGGTTTCAGAATATTTAGAAGAATCGCCGTTAGCAAAAGCTGAATGGTTGAAGTTTTTTGCCCTTTTTTATAACAAAAAAACAATGGCCGATACACTTTTTACTACCCTTGAATTGCAATATAATGAGTTGGTGTCGAAAGTTAGTAAAGTGGAAAAAAAACCGTTGGTAATGACAGGTATGCCCTGGAAAGATGTTTGGTATGTTCCCGGTGGAAATTCATTTATGGCTCAGTTTATAAGTGATGCCGGTGGTAATTATCTTTGGAAGAATGATACGTCACGGGAAAGCTTGCCACTCTCCATGGAACGCGTTTTTTTTGAATCAAAGAAAGCTGAAATTTGGATTCATACAGGTATGGCCAATTCATTGGACGAAATAAAGCAAACTGATCCACGGATGGGCCAGTTAAAACCATTCATTGATGGTAACGTGTATAACAACAATAACAGAACATCGGCAAACAGTCAGGGAAATGATTTTTGGGAAAGTGGGGTTGTGAATCCGCAACTTATCCTAAGCGATTTAATTCATATATTTCATCCCGAGATTATTGCTGATACCAATACGAATTTTTATAAAAAGCTATATTAATGTATCGAATAAATCAACGGCTGATTATCAGAAATTGGCAGAGTGGTGATGAGTCATTTTTAGCCAGTCAGGCAAACAATAAGATGATTTGGAATTATTTATTGGATATATTTCCACACCCATATACTTACGATGATGCTTGCACCTGGATTGAATTAAATCAGAAAAAAGATAAAACAGAAACCTTTGCCCTGGTGTATGATGGTGATCCCATTGGGAACATTGGAATTATGCCTGGAGCTGATGTACACCGAAAAAGTGTTGCAATGGGTTATTGGTTAGGTCAGGAATATTGGGGTCAAGGTATTGCAACCCTTGCTGTTCAATGGATGGTATCTTATACTTTTAATGAATTTGATTGCAATCGAATTTGGGCTGCAGTTTTTTCCAACAACCCAGCTTCAATGAGAGTTTTACAAAAAGCCGGTTTTGAGCAAGAAGCTATATTTGAAAAATCAGTAATTAAAAACGGAGAATACTTAAATGAACATATTTTTGCTATCCTAAAATAAGCTGTTTGAATCGAAATATATATATATGGTTTTCAATCTTGGTTGTATCAGGATTTTTCCTTTTTATGACTGATTTGGCTTTGGGTTCAGTAAAAATTCCTTTTAAAGATTTTTTATCTACTCTTTTCTCCGGCGATAAACAATCCGTATGGTTTACAACCTTGTTTGAATTCAGGTTACCAAAGGCCTGGGTGGCTGCTTTTGCGGGTGCCGCGCTTTCCGTAAGTGGTTTACAGATGCAAACTTTATTTCGGAATCCGTTGGCGGGCCCTTATATTTTGGGAATTAGTTCAGGTGCCGGATTGGGAGTAGCATTGCTTGTTTTAGGATTTCCGGCTTTATTAAGTTTTGGTTCGCATTACTTTCTTAATCAATGGGCATTGGTTATTGCAGCCTGGATAGGTTCGGCAGCAATTTTATTGTTTATTATGATAGTAAGTATCCGTGTTCGTGATATCATGACCATTCTTATTTTTGGTATCATGTTTGGCAGTGCGGCGACTGCCCTTATTAGCATTTTGCAATATTTTGGTTCCGATGCATCCGTAAAAGCTTTTGTTATTTGGACCATGGGAAGTTTGGGTGGTGTAACGAATAACCAATTGTTTATTTTTATTCCAAGTATTCTTGCAGGATTGCTTATTGCCTTGGTTTTACCCAAGAGTTTAAATGTACTGTTGTTGGGCGAAAATTATGCCCGGACCATGGGTTTGAATGTTATGGTTACCCGAATTTTAATATTTATAAGTACAAGTATGCTGGCTGGCACTGTTACTGCTTTTTGTGGACCAATTGGGTTCATTGGAATTGCAATTCCGCACATTGCCAGAATGTTGTTTCACACAGCCAACCATTTTGTGTTAGTTCCGGCATCCATTTTATTAGGAATGAATACCATGCTATTAAGCGATATTATTTCGCAATTACCCGGAAATGCTACTATTTTGCCCATTACTTCAATAACGGCATTGTTAGGAATTCCCATTGTAATTTGGATAATTATCAGGAACCAAAAGCTCACTCATACGGTTTAAAATGGAATTCGATTCTATCAACGGTTTAACAATTCAAAATCTAGCTATTGGTTATCACAAAGGCAGTGAAACCCATCAGTTAGGTGGTATAATAAATGCTCACGCTAAACCGGGTTCATTAATTTCATTGATTGGTCCAAATGGTGTGGGTAAAAGCACACTTATTAGAACTATTTGTCAATTGCATCCTTCACTATCTGGGCAAATAATTATTAATTCAATCGATTCAGCAAAACTTTCCCGCCTACAAATGGCAAAAACAATAAGTTTGGTATCTACCGATTTGTACCGTTCAAGTAAGTTGAAAGTTGCTGATTTGGTTGAACTCGGACGATTTCCTCATGGTAGCTGGTTCTCTGGACTATCATCCAACGACAATAACTGCATAAAAATTTCGATGGATCAAGTGAATATAAGTTCGTTGGCACAGCGCGATATTACTGAATTGAGTGATGGTGAGTACCAACGAGCCATGATTGCCAGAGCATTGGCACAAGATACTCCCATTGTTTTACTTGATGAACCAACAGCATTTCTCGATTTGGCAAATAAGTTTTCAATGGTTTCGCTTCTATGGAATCTTACACGTAATAATCAAAAAACCATTTTATTTTCAACACACGACATTAACATTGCCATGCAATTTGCTGATGTATTTTGGGTATTGACCAAAGATGGATTAAAAGCAGGAGCTCCGGAAGATTTAATTATTGATGGAACTTTAGAAGATTTATATACAGGAACTTCGGTATTTTTTGACTCTTCAACATTACAATTCCGAAATAAGAAAAATAAACGGGTTCCCATACAAGTCATTGGAACTGGAAAAGTATTCCAATTTACCTTAATGGCACTCGATCGATTAGGTTTTGATACAGATTGTAACAATTCACCGGCTTTGACCGTCAAAATTATCGCAACCAAGCAAACCACGGTTTGGAAGTTTGCTCACGGTAACAATATTTTGGAATTTAATTCCATTTATGAGTTGCAAGAGGCTTTAAGAGAATTTTTAATGTATTCATAAAAGACAGTAAGTAACGATTTTCTGGACGTTCGGAAAAACAGACTGGAAAATTCTGGCTGCATTTTCTAGTCTTATGAAGGTTTCTTCTATGTTCCTTCTGGTTATTGGTAGTCCGGTTTTAGCCGGACTACTTTTACATTTTTTTGTACTTATTCCGATTGTATTTGATGTACCCTTTTTTCCGGATTCTTTTTAAATTCGTCTTCTAAAATCAATTCCAGGGTTTCAACGTCAATGCGTTTACCAATAATGTTTTTATTTTTGTCGAGCAGGTAAATCGAAGGAGTTGATTTTATATCATAATTCTGTCTGAAGTGTGACTGATTATAAGGATCCCAAGCATTTATCCAATTTTCAAGTTCTTGTTCCTTAATAAACTTAAGCCACTCTTCTTTTTCAACTTGTGTATATACACCTAACACTTCAACACCTTGTCCCCAATACTTGTCAGCCATTGCTTTCATTTTTGGAGTGGCTTTTTTACAATGGCCACAACCGGGTTCATAAAAAAACAAAACGGTATATTCGGCATGTATGTTATAAAGCGATATAAACTGTTCATCAGGACTTAGTAGCCTTATTTCCTGGGCTTTATTTCCAATTAAGTTGGGTTTTATTTCTTTAACGCGTTCCTCCACTTTGCTAAGCCATGTACTATCGGCCCAAGGAGCATTTCCATTTAAGTAATAAGTTTCGGCAAAAAATACAAAAGCTTTATCCATTCCCATAATATTGGAATTGTTGTATTTATTGAATAGTAATTGAAGGGTGTATTTGAATACCTCTTCGCTGGCTTTAGCTTTAACCAGAACCATATAACTTTCCTTAATTACCGTATCAGGAATGGGTAAAATCATTTTTTCAAAGTACCGATCAATTTTAGGATGGTAAAATTGGGTCCGAAGCAGGCGCTCATCTGCAAAGTCAATAAAATCGAAATAATGAGCTTTATAATACTTATACTGAAAGGATGAGTCAATTATAATACCCTTTTCATCTTTTGGTGGTTCAGGTATATCAATCTCTTTGTTAAATTTTAAGATGGCTGCAATCAACGATTCCGGATGGTCTTTTTCAATGGTTTCCCATTTCATTTTTACTTCATTATGTAATAGTTGTAAACTATCATTCACCCTTTTTTTATCAGGTTCCAACAACTCAGCTTTTAATTTATCGCGCAGCTTAATGGCCAGCTCTCCTTGCTGTGTCATGAATTTCTGGTAATTAATGTATAAATCCATGTCATGACTGCCTTTTGTGGTAAGGTTTTTAACTAAATCGGTTGCATTACCGGTGTAAATAGTTGAAACAGTGAATTGTTGTTCTTTATCAACAATTAATTCAAAGAATATATTGCCCGGTAGTAAAACAAAATATACTCCTCCGGGTAATTTTTCTTTGCCTGAAAATTCACCATAACCTTTGCCATCAAGCTTTACCGTATCTTTGGCATATTGCTTATCACCAAAATAATAGCCCAAATAAATTGTACTATCTTGTAAATTCTCAATTTTCACTTTAATTTGATATCCCTGACCAAATAAATCCGTTGAAAAAACTACTAAACAGAATGCGAAGAATAAATTAAATTGACCTTTCATAAACGTATTTTAAAAAATGATTTCAAAAATAACAATTAACATCTAATCCTTACAAAAAAATTCCGGTTGTTACCTTTTTTTTAATTAACACAACCGGCACTTATTAATTAGTTAAACCATTCTTAAATCCATTAGGTATGGAGGAAAATTGGAATGATTGAAGAAAAATGGAAATTTAATTCACTTATTAAACTCTAATATCGCCAGTTTTCTATCTTCCCATTTTTTCACCTTGTTACCTTGTTACCTTGTTACGCTGTTACCTAACCCGGATTATTCAAGAATAATCCTGACGATTAAGCTACACCTCAAAATTGG
>DYQV01000412.1 GCA_020719105.1 Rikenella microfusus | reverse complement strand
CTGGTGGAGCTGCCGGGAGTCGAACCCGGGTCCAAACAAGGAGACCATACGCTTTCTACATGCTTAGTTCAGACTTGATTTTCGTGCGTAAGCTGGATCCAAACTACCGACTTATGCCTTATCTCCTTAATTTTGCCTGTACCGCGGAGCGAAGTACAAGCTAGTCCCGAATTTTCCACGCCTCCGGGTCGGTAAGCCTCAGAACAGCAGCCACCGGGAGACGTCTTGTTCCAGTTCCTAGAACCGGAATTCCGCCGAAGCGGATGCTTAATTTACTATGATTCGATTAAGCGGCAAGAGCGTAATTAGATTCGCCAGTTATAAAGTTTGTGCCCGGGATTTACGGGCCGGCTTCACAACGCCCGTCATGCTTACATACCACCTCATCTTGCTGTCAAAACCAGGTCAGCCCCAAAGAACTATTTCTGCCTCTGTTTTTTATGATTCTTTTCCAGAAAGCCTGCAAAGATACAAATTCTGTTGTTTATCACATCAGAGTTTCATTTTTATTTCTCACCTTTTCTTAATTTCGTCCTCTTGCTTTACTAATATTTAAAGCATTCCATTGATTACTTAATTTAAACAATACTACTACTATGTTGAAAAATATCCGATTGGGGATCATCCGCGAAACAAAAATTCCTCCCGATAAAAGGGTACCGGTTACTCCTGCACAAGTAGCCGACATCCATAGAAAGTTTCCAAATGTTACCGTTTGTGTTGAACCATCTCCATTTCGGTGCTTTAGCGATGATGAATATGCATATCTTGACGTGGATTTAGGTTGCAATATGAAAATGTGTGATATTATGCTTGGAGTTAAAGAGGTAAAATTAGACTCTTTAATACCAGGGAAAACCTATATTTTCTTTGCCCATGTTGCAAAGAAACAGCCTCAAAACCGGGAACTTCTGCGAACAATTCTAAAAAAAAATATTACTCTTATCGATTATGAGTACCTGACCAAGCCCGATGGAAGCCGCATTGTTGCTTTTGGAAGATGGGCGGGTATTGTTGGTGCCTACAATGCCCTGCGGGCGAGGGGAAACCGAACTAATAATTTCAAACTCAAACCGGCTCATGAGTGTCACGATATGGATGAAGTATTTGCCGGATTGAAAAAAATTACCCTAAAACCTATTAAAATATTAATTACAGGCGGTGGACGGGTAGCCAATGGCGCCATGGAGGTATTGAATATTATGAATATAAAAAAGGTAACCCCAAAGGAGTTTTTAACCGATACTTATACTGAAGCCGTTTATTGCCAGATTGAACCCATGCATTATGTAAAACGCAAAGACGGTCAACTGTTCGATATGCTCCATTTCATTCAAAATCCGGCCGATTATGAATCTACTTTTAAACCCTTTACCAAAGTAACCGATATTTTTATTGCCTGTCATTTTTGGGATAATAAGTCGCCCCATTTTATTGAAAAGAATGACTTCTTGGATCCAGATTTTAAAATTACAGTTATTGCAGACATTAGTTGCGATGTAATGGGACCCATACATTCTACATTGAGGGCTACAACTATTGACAGTCCGTTTTTTGGATACAATCCTCAATTGGGCATTGAAGAAGTGGCATTTACCAGACCTACCAACGTGACCATTATGTCGGTAGATAATTTGCCGGGCGAATTGCCGAGAGATGCCAGCCGTGATTTTGGCCGCGATTTGTTTGAACGGGTTTTTCCTGCACTGTTTGGCGAAGATGAAAATGGAATTATTGATAGAGCCACCATTACTAAAGATGGGAAACTGACCCCGAAATTTGCTTATCTGCAAGATTATGTGGATGGGAAGGAATAGGCTACTGATTAGATTTCAGAAAAATTAGAATTAAAGCATAAAAAAGCCCGGAACCTATTTTGGATTCCGGGCTTTTTTTTAATCAGATTTTTTAGTAAGCCATGGCTACTTTTGATGGGGTTACTGTCTTCATAATCCGATCGTTTTTGATATTAAAGGATAATGAAACATACATTAGCTGACTGCTTTGATATTTTGTTAAATCAGAAACCACCTCACTATTGGTTGATTTATTAGTTTTATATTCGTGATTAAGGAAATCGGTTAAATAATATTTGAATTTTACATTAACACCACCGGGGAATTGAACTCCTGCAAAAACTGATGGAAGCCATGGATTAATTCTGTCGGTAGGAAACCAATCGGTATTTTTTGTTTTATTACCGTCACGGCTGTGCTCATCCCACCATTTTTCCTTCATGTGAAAAGCCCATTCAATTTCACCGCCACCAAAAATAAAGAAATTATCGTCGAACGAACCCAATTTAATGGCTAAAGGTAGCCCCAATGAGTAAGTCCTGCGTATTACTTTAGCCTGAAAATTATCAGTTGTAGCAGGGTTAGGAAGGTTTTCATCGGAAATCATGCCAATGTTTCTGATTCCAAAACCGGTGTAAATACCCAGTTTATTACTAAAATCCAAATGAATGTTCTGACTTACGTGGAAGAAACAGGTAAAACGCACGGGCATATCAGAAATAGTTGGAGCTGAAGTGCCTGCTTTGAAAGCATCTGTATATTCCAGTTGTCCCCAAGAATAAATTAGTTCGCCACCGGTTGTCCAGTAAACATTGGTTTGCGTAAATGCTGTAACACTAAGAAACAACATCGAAATGAAGAGTAGATTTCTTTTCATAGTTTATGTTTATTTTATATAAGGTTAAAAATAATTGCAAACTTAACAAAAATGCTATTTAAATATATGGCTAATTAGTTTTTTTTTGATTCCGTAAATCGCAATACGATTTTTAACCCGGATTATTCATGAATAATCCTGACGATTAAGCTATTCCACAAAA
>DYQV01000411.1 GCA_020719105.1 Rikenella microfusus | reverse complement strand
CTAAATTCTATACTCTAATATCTATTATTCTAAACTCCATTTTCTAATTTCTAACCTCTAACCTCTAATTTCTATCTTCTTGCTATAAACATCTTATGGTAATCACCACTTAACCCTTTAACTGGTGCATTCCGAATTTCATGAGCCATAGATATCGATTTATAGGCATCATCCAAACCGAATCCCTGACCAGAAAGAATTCCTTGATAGGTTAAGGTGTGTAAATCGGTAAATCCTTCACTGAATTCAAGCTCTCTATTTTCTATTTCAATGGAACGGTAAGTCCTTTGGCCTTTATCTTTAATGTGCTGAGGAAGATCATCAAAATTAACACTTAAAAACCAGCGAACCCTTGCCTTTTTCAATTGAATAAACCCTCCCGAACGGCTTTCTGTCCGTTCATGGACCACATTATGCTCCACATTGCCAAAAATCCAGGTGAGCATATCAAAAAAATGAATGCCAATGTTGGTTGCTACTCCTCCTGATTTGGCAGCATCCCCCTTCCATGAAAAATGGTACCATTTTCCCCGGCTGGTAATATAAGAAAGATCGATGTCGTAAATCTTGTCCTTATCTCCTTCATCAATCTGTTTTTTTAAAGCAATTATAGCCGGATGCAACCTCAGTTGAAGTATGTTGAACACCCGTTTTCCGGTTTCCTGTTCATATTCTTTAAGTGCATCCACATTCCATGGATTTAATACCAAAGGCTTTTCGCATATAGCATCTGCTCCTTGCCTGAGTGCAAACCGGATGTGCGAATCGTGCAGGTAATTGGGTGAACAAATGCTTACATAATCTACTGCACGGCCTTCTCTCTTCAATTTATATATATGCCGATCAAATCGTTCAAACTCGGTAAAAAAATCGGCTTCAGGAAAATAGCTGTCAATGATTCCAACACTATCGAAAGGATCTAATGCGGCAACCAAGTTATTGTTGGTTTCCTTAATTGCTTTTAGATGCCTTACCGCAATATAACCCGCTGCGCCAATGAGTGCAAAATTTTTCATCTATGGTTTTTTTGTGGACTGCAAAATTAAATATTATTATTCCGGAATCAAATTTTCTTAACCCGATCCTTTTCAAGAACATATTGTTCCATACTTTCGGGGCAAATGGCCAAGTTGTTAGCGTCAAACCTTAACCGATGACCGTATTCGCTTACCCAACCAATTTGTTTTGCCGGATTGCCTACCACCAAAGCAAAAGGTTTAACCTCTTTGGTAATGACGGCACCGGCTCCAATCAAGGCATATTCTCCAATAGTATGGCCACAAACTACCGTTGCATTGGCTCCAATGGAGGCCCCCTTTTTGACCAAGGTTTTGATATACTGTTCGCGACGTATTATGGCGCTTCGTGGATTTAAAATATTGGTGAAAACCATGGAGGGACCTAAAAACACATCGTCTTCGCACTCCACCCCGGTATAAATAGAAACATTGTTCTGTACTTTCACATTCTTACCCAGAACCACTCCCGGCGAAATGACCACATTTTGCCCAATGTTGCAATGATTTCCGATTACACAACTCGGCATGATATGCGAAAAATGCCAGATTTTAACTCCCTCACCAATTTCACAGCCATCATCAATTATGGCGGAACTATGGGCAAAATAGGATGATCCGTTTGACATGGTACTATTTTTTAAAGAATTCAATGACTTTGGAAGTAATCAGTCTTAATTGTTCCTCATCCAGTTCTGTATGCATGGGTAAGGAGATTACGGATTGGCACAAGGCATCGGTAACCGGAAAAACCGTTGCGGTTTTATAAACTTCAAAAGCTTTTTGTTTATCCAAGGGAACCGGGTAATAAACCATAGCGGGCACCCCGTTATCATCGAGCCACTTTTTAAGGGCATCGCGCTTACCGGCGTTTATTTTCAATGTATATTGATGGTAAATATGATTGGTAAATGGTGCCACCTTTGGGGTTTCCAATTGCGTAATATCATTAAAGGTATGGTTGTAAAAGTCGGCAGCCCATTGGCGGGCTTTGTTGTAGGCATCAAGTCGAGGCAGTTTTACCCGCAACACTGCTGCCTGAATGGTATCCAATCGGGAATTAACCCCTATCCTATCATGGTAATACCGAACTTTCATTCCATGGTTTACAATGGATGATATTTTTTCGGCAAGCACATCATCATTAGTCATTAGGGCACCTCCATCGCCATAGCAGCCCAAATTCTTCGACGGAAAGAAAGAGGTACAGCCAATATGACCTATAGTTCCTGCCTTTTTTAATGTTCCGTTACTGAAAATATAATCAGCCCCAATGGCTTGTGCATTGTCTTCAATTACAAATAGTTTGTGTTTTTCGGCCAGTTCCATGATGCGTTCCATGTTGGCACATTGTCCAAATAAATGAACCGGCACAATGGCTTTGGTCCGCGGTGTAATGGCTTTTTCAATTTGCTCCACATCTATATTGAAAGTTTCGGAATCCACATCTACTAAGATCGGTTTTAAACCTAATAGGGCAATGACTTCAACCGTAGCAATAAACGTAAAATTGGTGGTAATAATTTCATCGCCCGGAACCAAATTCAAAGCCATCATGGCAATCTGAAGGGCATCTGTACCGTTACCGCAGGCAATTACATGTTTGGCTCCCATGTAAACGGCCAACTCATCTTGAAACTGTTTGACCTCGGGTCCTTTTATAAAATGGGTTGAATCGATAACGGATAAAATGGATTGATCGATTTCTGTTTTTATTTTAAGGTATTGGTTCTTTAAATCAACCATGCTTAATTCCTGCATATTTTTGCGTTTAAAGTTCTTTTGTTTCAGGCGAAACGGGATTTTCCATCAAAAATTACTTCTAAC
>DYQV01000410.1 GCA_020719105.1 Rikenella microfusus | reverse complement strand
CTTTTATTTTGTAGCATTTGGTGCCCAGTGAACCCAAAATAAATTGACTTAGTAAATTTTTAGTAACTGACTATTGAAAAAGCCTTGTTTACAAAAAAAGGCTAATTGGGTAAAATCAAAAAAAATGTATCTTTATCAAGCTGTTAAACATCGCTTTTAGTATTTACCTATTACCATAACCTATGCTTCGGATTCAATCTACTTTATTATTTCTGTTAATTCCTTATTTGGCCTTTTTGCAGGAAATTACTGGCACCGTAACCAATCAGGATGGGCAACCCATTCCTTATGCCACCATTTATATTGAAGAGCTGCAAACCGGTACCAGCACCAATCAGCAAGGTAAATATGAAATTAAAGTAGCTCCGGGTCAATACCATCTCGACTACCGTTCACTGGGTTACGGCTCGGTAGTGGAAATACTAACCGTTAAAAAAGAGGCCATTGAACGCAATGTGGTGCTTCCATTGCAATCCTATATTTTAGCAGAAGTTACGATACGGGCCGATAACGAAGATCCTGCTTATTCCATCATGCGCAAAGCAATTGCCAGGGCTCCAGGTTTTTTAAAACAAGCCAATTCCTATACGTCACAGGTTTACATCAAGGGCTCGGTAGTTGCCACAAAAATACCCAAAATATTGGCCAAAAGGATGGAGGTAAATGGGCAGACTCCGCAAGAGGGACAAACCTACGTGAATGAATCCATCAACCGCATCAGGTTTAAAGCCCCCAGCACTTACGAACAAGAGGTAATATCGGTAAATAATTCATTTCCCATGGGTGAAAACGAGGTTCCTGTGATAGGCCTCATTTCAGGAAGTATTTATGAATCAAGCGACGATTTTTATATTTCACCTTTTGCGCCCAACGCCTTCTCACATTATGAGTTTAAATACGAAGGGTTGTTGCAAGATGGAGCTTGGTTTATCGATAAAGTGAGGGTAATTCCCAAGCGCAAAAGCAAACTTTTGATGGATGGATACCTTTATATTGTGGAAGACCTCTGGTGTTTGTATAGCTATGACATTACCTTAAATCCAATATACACCAAATTAAGAATTAAACAGCATTATGCGCCGGTAAAAGGGAATAACTATTTTCCGGTTAATATGTTTGTTGAAGCCGACATCAGCGTTATGGGCATAAAAGCGCAAGGAACCTACACCACCACTTTTAAATACGACTCGGTGGTTATAAATCCTGTTTACAGTCAACTGTGGATAAAACAACAGATTACCAAACAAGTAGAACCCGAACCGACTGCGAAAACTAAAACAAAAAATGAAGCAAAGGTTGAAGAAATTGATGCCAAATTGGAGAAGCTTTACCAGACCGAGGAAATAACCAATCGTGAGATGATGGAAGTTCAAAAGCTGATGGCTAAAAAGGCTTCGCTCACTGAAGATACCGATAAAGAAAACCCTTTGGAAATTACCGAAACCTATAAACAGGTTGTGAATAAAAATGCCTTAATCCGGGATTCCATCTACTGGGATTCAGTAAGACCTGTTCCCGCTTCACAGCAAGAAAAAATCAGCTACCAAAAAGTAGTGGAAGAAAAAGCAAAAATAGACTCTACCCCAGCTTGGAAAAAAGTTTTGAAAACAACCGTTTTTGGTAACTATGAATGGGAACGAAGCAAAAAATTCTATGTGTATTATCCCGGAATCTTGAATTTGCGGAATTTTGATTTTAATCCGGTGGACTCTTGGCAATTGGACCAGTCGTTTAAGTTGCGATGGAAAATGGACGACTTACGAACACTGGAATTAAAGAGTTTGGTAGGTTATAGTTTTGGACTCGAGAAACTTTACACCAAACAAAACCTTACCATTTGGTACAATAACCTGAAACGTGGGATTCTGGTTATTGATGGCGGGTATCTGTCGCGCGATTTTAATACCGACCAAGGAACCCCGCAAAACCTGTCGGCCTTATACAACTTGTTATTAAAGGAATCGTACATTAAGTTTTACCACGATGCCTACGTTGATGTTGAAAACCGGATTGATATTGCCAACGGACTGCTTTGGAGGCTTGGGGCAAAGTGGCAACAAACCGATACTTTGGTTAACACCACTAACTTTTCATTGGTTTATCCAAACGATTCTTATGCTGCAAACATACCTGTAAATAAAACCATCAGTCAATCAAATCTTGATCCTTCAAAACTATTTAAACTATATACTTCTTTTGAATTTACTCCTTTTAATTACTACCAAATAAGCAAAGGGGTAAAAAAGTATGTAAAGTCCGATTGGCCCACTTTTAGTGCAGTTTACATTGCTGCCATTCCAGTTGCCGGCAATTATGCCAATTTTCAGATGGCTCAAATATCGGTTCAGCAAACCCTTGATTTTTATACCGTGTCGTCCTTATTCTACCAAGTGAATGCAGGCTTGTTTTTTAATCAAAAAAGCATTCATTTTTCATCGTTCAAACATTTTAAAACCATCGAGGAATCCTTTACCATCCGCGACTTTAAACGGGGATTCTTTTTAATAAAAAATTATGAATACAGCACCAGTAATAAGTATTTGGAAGCCCATGCCCAATATGCCAATCAGTTTTTATTTCTGAAACGGTTGCCCATCCTCAGCAACCGGCTATGGACCGAAAACCTGTATGTAAACTGCTTGTTTGTTGAGAAATACCGTCCGTATTATGAGGCGGGTTATTCCATGGGAGGAATATTCTTTGTCGGCGAAATTGGGGTTTTTGCTGCTTATCGGGGAACCAGTTTTCATGGGGTGGGACTAAAAGCAACGTTTAAATTCGATTAGTTTCATTTGAGACTTCGAATACTTATCCCGGATTATTCAAGAATAATCCGGGTTAGAAAGAT
>DYQV01000409.1 GCA_020719105.1 Rikenella microfusus | reverse complement strand
TTAGTTAGTTTATACGCAAAGTCTCATCAGTCCCAATTTTAAGAAAAGCGTTTTCTTTCTTCTTTCGTTTGTATAAATAAAAATTCAAGGTTTTAGGTTATGTTTTCGTCATTGATAAATCAGTCTTTAACGCAACGAACAGCAAATTTAAAACTCTTATTGATTGGTCCATTAGTTATTTTACTTGAATTGAACGCAAAATTACAGAACCAAGCATCATTCGGGGATTTTTCGGAGGACGACCACCAAAAGCCGGCAACATTGCTGAAATTAAATTTTCCATTTGGCATACAAAATCCACCAGGAAGACCTGTAAAGCCACTTTCGTTGGTTGCATTGGTGTTATTATACCAATGTGTTGTACCACTTTCTTTTAGTTTTCCACCCGCAAGAGAATCACCTCCTAAAAAATTTATGAGGGTATTCCATTCTATCTCAGAAGGTAAATGCCAGCCTGATGGCGCGACAAATTTAGCTGTTTCCCAATCATATAAATATCCGTATATTCCAACATTACTTTCCAGATTATCATAAGCAACTGATGGAAGTATTATAGAACCCCCTTTAAAGGCAAGGTTTTCAGCCATCCATGATTGCGTACCGATTTTTACCATTTTGTAAACTTTGCCATCTCTCGAATCAGTAAAAGTTCCATTTTCTTGTGCCGACATGCTCAATACAATTGTAAAAATTGCAACTGTCAGTAATAAAGTTTTGTATTTCATGATTGTTAATTTTAAAAGTTAATAAATATTGGTTGTTTTTCTTTTTTTTTAAATTTTTTCCACATTAGCCACCAACTGCCCATAAAAATCGTTGGTTAATGTACAGGTTATAAATAAATTAGTCTTTAATGCAACGAACAGATAAACCACCACCCCGGTAGCTGTAGTAGATGTTTGCTTCCTTTTTGTCGAAAGTGCCTAAGTCTAGGTAAAATGACCATGTATCGTTGGTATCGGATGAAGCCGTGGAACACCAAAAGTAGGCGCTTCTGTTCATGAAGAAGAATCCTTTATATTCTCCATCATTTTTGAGGTAACCACCAAACAGAACCGAGAACCCGCTTTTACCACCTTTAATTAATGCTTTATACGCTGTTTTACCGGAACCTCCAACATTGGTTAACAGAGTCTCATATTCTTCCATAGTAGGTAAATGCCAACCCGCAGGGCATGACAATTTTGCAACTTCCCATGTATATAAATATCCATAAGTTGCTACATTACTTTCATTGTCATCATACGCCCAACATCCAATTGGTGTATTATAGGCAAGGTTTTCAGCCATCCATGTTTGTGTTTTGATTTTTACCGTTTTGTAAACTTTACCGTCTCTCGAATCAGTAAAAGTTCCATTTTCTTGAGCTGTCATTTTCAATACGATTGTAAAAATTGCAACTGTCAGTAATAAAGTTTTTGTTTTCATACAAGTTTATTTTTAAGTGAATGTTTATTTGTACCATCAACTAACCATAAATATTCGTTAATTTATTTATCATTAATGAATTAATCTTTAATACAACGAACCGAAAGCCCAACTTTCTTATTTATGTCGATGTACCACGTAACACCCTTGCTATATTTGCTTATATCCAGAACCCCAGCAAGGTAGTTGTCAAATTCAGTAGAACTCCAAAATTGACAATCCCATCCAAAACCTATAAAATTTCTACTGTAAGCGCAGTAACCACCTGGTAAGGCTGTAAAACCTGTTTCGTTTGTTGCACCTTCATTTGGTGCATCCCAGCCCGAAATAGATTTTAATTTACCTCCAAAAACTTTTTGATCAACACCTACGTAATTTAAAAGTTTCTCCCATTCTTCTTTCGATGGCAAGTGCCATCCACTTGGACATGCTTCTTTTGCATCTTTCCAGGTATATAAGCTGCCATAAATTTTGCCAATACTGCTTTTATTATCATAATACCAGCTATTATTTGTTTTGAAATTCAAATTTTCCGCCATCCATGTTTGTGTGCCAATTTTCACTGTTTTGTAGATTTTACCATCTCTCGAATCAGTAAAAGTTCCTTTTTCATATTCCGACACTGTTGCTACAGGTACAATTTTCTTTTCTGTTGTCAAATCACCTTTTATACAACGAACAGATAGCCCGGTTGCTTTGTCTGAGATTTCTTCATTCAACGTGCCTGAACTCCAACTCAGGTTTTTGGAGTACGCATTATTTTTATTTTCGGTAGAAGTCCACCAACTCCCGAACATGCCAATGATAATAAAATTGCCTGTACGAACTCCTCCGGGCATACCATTAAAACCGGTACTATTATTCTTTTTTCTTTCATTTCCAATTGTAGCTGTAGCCGAATAGTCACTCCATATAGTATTGCTGGCTAATGCTTTGCCTACAGTGCCGGAAATGCCTGTATGTGACGAAACATAACTATTAAGTGTTGACCATTCATCTTTCGTTGGCACATGCCAGCCTTTTGGAGCTAACATACCGGTGTTTACAGCATGCCAGTTGTATAGCTTGCCGTATTTGGAGTCATTGGCTTTTGAATTGTTATAAATACAATAGGCACCCGTTGTTAAGTTTCGCCAAACCAAATCATCGGTAACATTTGGAATCGGTGTACCATCATTGTATTTGGTGGTTTTCAGGTTTTCTACAAGCCATGTTTGTGTTCCAATAGTTACAGTGTGATACACATTCCCGTCCACATCCGTAACGGTTTCATTCGGAATGTTAGTCTGAGCTACACTAATTTGTCCAAGTAGCATAATAGCAATTGTCATTAGTAAATTTTTCTGTTTCATAATTGTCTATTTTATAAGTTAGCAGATATTTGTTTGTTCTTTATTATCTTTTTCACACTGACGCATAACG
>DYQV01000408.1 GCA_020719105.1 Rikenella microfusus | reverse complement strand
ATCGCACATTCACACCTTTCGCTGTGCTCAGGTATGAATAAAGCGGGTTAAATTTAAAACTTTAGCTACGGATTTAAGGTAATTTGCTCTGCCTCTTCTTCCGTAGTATCTTCTAAAATACTTTCATCGTCAATCAGAGTGGTATCTTCCATAGACGAGGTGGTATCTTCATCAAACGATTCAATGAATTCCACAGGTTCTTCTTTAACTTTCTTGGTTGCAGGCGATGTGCAAGAAAAGGTGCCTACCCATAAAATTGCTGAAAATGCAAGAATCCAATTTCGTAAATTTTTCATTGCTCTATTTTTTAAATTTATCAACGCTCAAATTTAACAATGCATTGATAACTTTACAATACAAGTAAGTAACTTTCCATATAAAAAAATAGCAACCTTTTTTTATATAGTGCATCTTGTACTTGTTAATATGGAAATTATTATGGAAATTTGTTCCTTAGCATTTACAATCAAAAATTTTAACATTATGAAAAAAGTAACATTATTTATTTTAGCAGTTGCTGCAGTTGCAACATTATCTTCCTGTGGAGGAACTAAAGAAGCTACCAAAGGAAAGAAAGAGATTAGTATTCCTTGCGGTGACAAAGGTTCTTCAGACGCTACCTTTTTTAGGGCAAGCAGTGTAGGAAAAAGCCAGGACATGGCAACCTCAAAAGAAAAAGCATTGTTGATGACCAAACAACGTTTGGCTTCCTTGATTAGCTCCAAAATCAAGTCAGTTACCGAAAGATATGCCAATGAAATGGATGCTGGCGGTGCAACTGAATTTTCTCAGACATTTGAAAACATGACCCGTGATGTGGTTAATCAACAATTAGCCGACATTGCCATTACTTGTGAAAAAACATTTGAGGCTGATGGTGGTGGTTATGAAACTTACATGGCTATTGAAGTTAGTAAGGATGTAATTTACAACGGAATTGACAAAGGTATTTCTAAAAACAAAAAATTAGAAGTAATGTACGACCGTGAAAAATTCAAACAAAAATTTGACGAAGAAATGAACAAGCTGGATGCAGCCCAATAATTATTAATAATATTATTTAAAAAATCAGCACTTAAAGTGCTGATTTTTTTTTATCCGGACAGATTTTCTACTACTAAAAAAAATAATGTACCTTAGAATTGAATTTCAATCCAAAAAATTATGTACATGAAAAACTTACTACTATCAATTTTAATTTTGGGTGCGGTGGCCGCAACACCCAGCCAATGCTTTTCGCAGAAGAGGAAAGTAAAGGAAAGCAGCGAGAAAAAACAACCCGATTGGGTGAATGGCCTGGTAAAAGATTTTATTATTGTTACGGCATCGAGCCCAACTTTGGATGAGGCGCAACAAAAGTGCCTAGAAAGGGTTAAAGAACAAATTATTAGTTCAGTTGCTGAAAATATTCAAACCAGCAGCGATTATTTCCGCAGTGAACAAATTGACAACAATAACACACAATTTAAGGAAAGTTTGCAAACTGCTACTAAAACCCGTGCCGCCAATATTCCCTTTATTAAAGGTATTTCACTTACCAAAGTGGCCGCTTATTATTGGGAACATGCGGAAGAAGGAACTGTATTAAAGTATTATTATCATATTAAATATCCATTTTCGCAAGATGAACTGAGAGCACTTATTGTGGAGTTCGAAAGAGCCGATAAAGCTCTGACCGAGCAGTTGGAAGGATTGTTAGGCAAAATTGATGGGTTGACCAACATGGAGGAGATGGGTCAAACAGTAAAGGAACTTGAAGCATTGGCCGTTGCCTTTTTTGAAGTTGATCCTCGTCGCGACAAGGCAAATGTTGGCATTGCAAAACTAAAAGAAATGTTGAAAAACTTTTCTATCGAAACGGTAAACAATACCCTGGGTGAAGTGCGAATGACTCTAAAAATTGGAGAAAAGCGTGTGAATACCAGCAAAAAACCAAAAGTTAGGTCGAATTGTGCTAAAATTACCGATGTAAGAAACAAGGGGGATGAATGGGTGGTAACCTATGAATACGGAGAGTGTTATGAAGATCCGGCTAACTCAATAATAGCAGAATTCCTCACATCGTATGGAAAAGCTACCAGCACCTTTTTCTTCAATATCAGTTCCGAAAAGATTGATATTTTTGTAAATGATGCCATTAATTTAACCGGGGGTACTGACAATGGAACTGAAATAACAGGTGTTAAATGCCATCTTTCAATTACATCAAAATATGCCAGTGCTTTTATAATTGAAAAAGTAATATTAAATTTTGGAAACGAAGCTCCTGTAATTGTTGAGGGATTGAATGTTGAATTTAGCGGTGAAGGCAAACATGATTTAGATTTTGTTATTGAGCAAAGTTTGCTCAAAGAAACCTATACGGCAAAAAAATATTCAATGGTTAAAGGTTCTATTCAATACAAATCGGTTAAAACCGGCGAGAAAAGCATTTATAAAATGTATAATCAGGATATTACCACCAGTTGGTAAATTCGCAACCATCAATGAATTCAATAGAGGCTGTCAAAAAAGTAAAAAAAAACAATAACCACAAAGGTCGCAGAGCTTTTAACTGAGTACGCAAAGAATTAATTATCAACGTGTTAATCTTGACGTCCTTTGAGAATTCTTTGTGGTTAAATCTTCTTATTAGACAGCCTCTATTTTTTTTGATTGCAGTATATTATACCTAAATGCTATATGGGAAAAAAAAATATAAGCACTGCTCAGCTCCCTCCCTAAATTAGGGAGGGTTGGGGTGGGTAAAAGGAATATAGTTTTTGTACAGAATACTGGTTTCATATTATTTTTACATATTAGCCCGCTTTATTCATACCTGAGCATTGCGAAAGGTGTGAATGTGCGATGG
>DYQV01000407.1 GCA_020719105.1 Rikenella microfusus | reverse complement strand
GAGCGGGTAAATGAGCGGGTAAATGAGCGGGTAAATATTTTTTCAGATACAGAAAGCAATATTATTGATCTGCTTCACCAAAATGGGCAACTAACTCAAAAAGAAATTGCACAAGAATTAAATAGGTCGGAGCAATATATTCGAAAAGTAATAAAAAAATTTAAGGATCTGGGTGTTTTAAGAAGAATAGGCTCCGACAAAGCAGGCTACTGGGAAATATTAAAATAGAACCTAAGTTGAGCGATATGAGCGTAGCGATAAATCGCTTTACTTATTCGCCGCGGCGAACCGACCTAGAAATTGTTGCAATTCACAAAACAAGGGAATGGGTTATAAGTGAATTGCTTACAATTTCTAGGTCGATGGAGTGATTTGCCTTTTCAAATCGCTCAATTTGGGTAGAAATCTCTGTGTTACTTTGTGAACTCAATGTAAATAAAATAAAAACTATGCAACCAACCATTGAATACCGCATTAAGCCCCCAAAAGGGTTGTCGCTGAATTTAAAAGAAATTTGGCAGTATAAAGAGCTGTTTTATTTTTTTACCTGGCGCGATATAAAAGTCAAATACAAGCAAACAGCCCTTGGTTTTTTATGGGCGGTACTGCAACCATTATTAACCATGCTTATTTTTGCTTTCTTTTTCGGAAACTTATTAAATGTTCCTTCCGATGGCATTCCCTATCCCATTTTTGCCTTCTCGGGCTTGATTATCTGGAATGTATTTGCCGGAGGGCTAACATCCTCGGCAAACAGTATGGTGAGCAATGCCAATATCATTAAAAAGATTTACTTTCCAAGGCTTATTATTCCCATGTCGAGTATTTTGGTAGCAGCATTTGATTTTTTTATGTCTTTTGTTGTATTTGTTGGGTTAATGATATATTACCATATTACATTTTCATGGATGTTATTTGTTTATGTGCCGGCATCGCTGTTATTAACCATAGTTACTGTTTTTGGAGCCGGCAGTTTGTTGGCGGCCTTAAATGTAAAATACCGCGATTTCCGGTATGTTATTCCCTTTCTGGTGCAGGCGCTTATGTTTTTAACACCGGTTATCTATCCGGTTTCAATAATCACCTATCCATGGGCAAAATATTTAATTGCCTTAAACCCAATGAGTGGAGCTGTTAATTTAATAAGAGGAGCTATAACTCAAACCCCGCCCGATATGCAACTGCTTTTGATAAGCGTAATTAGTGCCGTTGTTTTGTTTTTTGCGGGGTTATTGTATTTTAAAAAAACCGAGAGCTATTTTGCCGATATTGCATAAAATTCACCACCAAGGGCACAGAGCAACACTGAGCAAAAATCTCTGAGTCTCTCTGTGGACTTTGTGGTAAAAAAGAAAAATATATTTTTTCAGGCGATGGCCGGTATTGGTTTTTAATTGAAAATATTCTATATTGCCGAATATATTCGCAACGAAAATATTCGCAATGGGCAAATTGGCAGTAAAAAACATGGAAAACCCTTTTAAATTTGGCTCAGTTGTAGGTGGCGTACACTTTACAAACAGGGTAAACGAAATTCAACAGGTTAAAAGTATTTTAAACAGTACTAATCATTTGGTATTAATAGCCCCCCGCCGTTTTGGCAAAACCAGCCTGATAAAAAAAACCTTAGAAAGCAATAAAAGCAAAAGCATTTTTATTGATATGCAAACCATAAATACTGTTGAAGGTTTTGCGTCAAAACTATTAAAAAAAATTTACGATATTTTTACTGTTGAGGGTCTAAAAAACAAGGTAAAAAGTTTTAGGATAATACCTGATGTGAGCATAAATCCAATTACACAAGAGGTATCCGTTTCCTTCAATCCGCAAGGGGAAAACAAAATACACTTGCTTGAAGATGTTTTAAACATGCTTAACAGCTTTGCGGAGAAGAAGAACCGGATTATTTGTGTTTTGGATGAATTTCAGGAAATAGAACGCATTGACAAAAGCCTATCGCGGCAATTGCGCTCCATCATGCAAAACCATTCCGGTATTAATTATATATTTTTGGGTAGTCAGGAATCAATGATGAAATATATTTTTGAAAACAAAAAATCACCATTTTACCATTTTGGCAGCTTAATGAACCTTGAACCCATAAGCAAAAATGATTTTTTTGACTTTATTAAACAAGGGTTTTATAACACCGAAACAAAAATTGACGATGCCCAAATTACCGAATTGTTGTTGTTTACTTCCTGTCATCCTTACTATACACAACAATTGGCCTTTACTATTTGGAATAATGTGCAGCTACACAACCATAGTAATGATGTTGTAGGCAATACCATAACCGAGATAGTGCAGATTCACGATTATGATTATGAAAGGTTATGGCAAAACTTAAATAATACCGACCGTAAAATAATTGCCGGTCTAAGTAATTTCGATTCTAAACCATTATCATCGGAATTTGGAAAAAAGACAGGCGTAAACTCTTCGAGTACGGTACATAGTGCTATTAAAAGATTAATTGAACAAGGGTATCTTATTTATAGCGGCAATTCATACACTATTGAAGACCCCTATTTTAACTTGTGGATAAAAAAATTTATGCAACAATAAATCAATGGAAACCAGTGGTGGTTTCTTGGTTAAAGTGAGTTATTCCGAACAAAAAATTTCAGTTAAAACCATTCCAATACAAAATGATATCGATAAGGTCACCGATACACAGATAAAAATTTTGGAATTGGTTAAAAAAAACAAGTATATTTCAGCAAGCCAAATGGCGGTGGAGGTAGGTATTTCAAAACGGAAAATTATTTACAATATCAACAACTTAAAGTCAAGGCAATTAATAAAGCGTGTAGGACAGGCAAAAGGTGGATATTGGGAGGTGCAACAT
>DYQV01000406.1 GCA_020719105.1 Rikenella microfusus | reverse complement strand
TTAGAACACTGCTGACACTGTTGTTAACTGATTTTCGCGGTTAATATCTCCGAAAATCATCCATACCGGCGTTCCAACACTTTAATTTATAGGTTTTTTTCTATCTTATTTTCGATAAAATCAAGCATTAAATAAGTTAGATGCCATTAATCAGTAACATCATAGCTTGGGAGAGGATTTTTTGTGAGTTCAGCATGCATTTTACGGTTATTGAAAATGTTGCATGCCATATAAACGGCTTCCCGGAATGAATTGGGAGATGCTTGATCCAATCCGGCTGATTCGTACTCCGTTCCATGGTCGGGCGTGGTGCGGATAATAGGCAAACCTGCTGTATAATTGACTCCTGTATCAAAATTCAATGCTTTAAACGGGGCAATTCCCTGGTCGTGATACATAGCCATAATACCATCGAATTTACTAAAGCTACCCGAACCAAAAAAACTATCTGCCGAAAATGGTCCCAATGCCAGAATTCCTTCTTTATTGGCTTTTTCAATAGTTGGAATAATAATCTCCAATTCCTCTTTGCCAATCAATCCGCTATCTCCGGCATGTGGGTTTAATCCCAAAACAGCAATTCTAGGTTTTCTTATAGCAAAATCAACCGTTAAAGCCTTGTTCATCATTCGTAATTTCTTCAGAATATTTTCTTCTGTTATGTGTTTGGTTACTTCACTTAAAGGAACATGACCCGATACTACCCCAACCTTCATCATTTCGCTGGTCCTTATAATCAAGGTGTTTTGTACTTTGAAGCGCTCCATTAAAAACTGGGTGTGACCTTTAAAATTAAATTCTTCTGTCTGTGTAGTTTCCCTATTAATTGGAGCTGTTACCAGCACATCAATTTTATTGGCTTGCAAATCTTTTACGGCGGCTTCTAACGAAAGCATCGCTGCCTCACCAGCCATTTGTGACGATTTTCCCAATTCAACCCGGATGTTATCACCCAACACATTTATCAAGTTGGCTTTATGAAAGGCAATTTCATTGGCCGATTGAATAGAATTAAAATTGAAAGCTGTAATATTCAATGCCTTACGATGGTAGGCTGCTACTTTTGGAGAACCATAAATTACCGGGGTGCAAAATTCAAGTACGCGGCTATCTTGAAAGGTTTTTATAATTACTTCATAGTTTATTCCGTTTATATCTCCATGGGTGATTCCTACCCGAACTTTAAAATTAGTCATCTTACTTTTTATTAGGTGCAACCCACAAATTTAATCGTTCTGTTGAGTAATCGAAATTTTTTTGAAGAAATCTGTCAGTAATCTTACACCTACACCGGTACCCCCCTGTAAACGGTAGGAATCATCGGCAGTTAAAAACGCTGTTCCGGCAATATCGATATGAATATAAGGCGATTTGGTAAAATGTTCTAAAAATTTACCGGCTGAAATGGCTCCAGCTTCTCTTTTTCCAATATTTTTCAAGTCGGCAATGGGAGATTTCAAGGGTTCTTTGTATTCATCCCAAAAGGGGAACCGAACCAACCTTTCATGAACCTCAGTGCCCGCTTCTTCCAATTTCTGGAACCACATATCGGAAGCATTGCCCATCATTACCGAGGCTTCCTGGCCTATCGCCATTTGTGCGCTTCCGGTTAAAGTGGCTAAATCAATAACTAACTCGGGCTCATATTGGTCGGCATAGGTTAATGCATCGGCTAATATGAGGCGGCCTTCCGCATCGGTGTTCATTACTTCAACATGTAACCCGTTATACATGGTTATAACATCACCGGGAGTGTAAGCGTTTCCATCGGGACGATTATCGGTAGCCGGCATCAAACCAATTACCCAAACTGGAACTTGCTGAAGGGCAAGCGAATAAAAAGTTCCGGCCACAGCAGCAGCACCGGCCATGTCGCACTTCATTTGATCCATACTGTTAAGGGTGGGTTTTAAACTCAAACCACCGGTATCGTACATAACCCCTTTACCAACCAAAACAAATGGTTTTTTATTGGTTGCCTGAGTTGGTTTGTATTCGCAAATGGTAAATGTTGGAGGGTCGATGCTCCCACGATTTACAGCCATTAAGCCTCCCATCCGGAGCGATTCTATCTTCATTTTATGTAAAACCTCCACATTAAAACTAGCCTCCTGCCCTTTAAGAACCACTTCCTTTGAAAAGCGGATAGCATTCATAACACTTACCGGTTCATTTACCATATCGCGTACCCAAAAGGTTGCTTTAATTAAATGATTCAGGTTTTCGGCATCCCTTTCAATTAAATTCGGATGATATAAGTCGATTTGTGTTACCGAGAAAATTTTTTTGCTTCGCGCTTCGGGCTTAAAATAGGTAAGAAACCGATAGCCCGACAATGCCAAACCTTCAGTAAAAGCCAATAATTCATTTGGTTGCAGTGAGTGACCGTCGATAGTAATTACGCCCAGTTTTTCCTTTTGAGTTAATTGACTCAATTCATTTCCCAATTTGCGGTAGGGTTCTAAATCCGTTTCTTCCTTTTTTTTAGCTAAAAAAATACAGGATTTACTTTGATGCACTTCAATAATACTTTTATCGAGTAAAATCTGTCGTTCAATAGATTCAATACTCCCTGCATTCAATTTTTCAGGATAATTTGGATTTTCAAAATCGATAAAGAAAACTACCGCTTCATTCCCAATGGATGGTTTTGTATTTAGGACATTAATAAGCATAAGTAACAATTTTTAAAATGTATGTAAGTAACAAATATAAGGTGGCTGAGATTAGCAAACGGAGAAAATTTAAAAATTTTAAGTTTTTAGACGAACCATTTTAGTAATTTGTTCTTTCTCACTTTATTCTTCAACTTATTTCTGTTATCCGTAGTGGGTAACGTATTGAATTGCCAAGGCAACC
>DYQV01000405.1 GCA_020719105.1 Rikenella microfusus | reverse complement strand
CTGCACACATCCATACCTTTCGCTGTGCTCAGGTATGAATAAAGCGGGATAAATCTACTTCACCCCATTTTTAATGAAAAACTCGGTGTATTTTTTGTCGGTACCCATAATATGCGCTTTTAACCAATCTTTTAAAAAGCTGGTTATTTCAAACGAAACAATTAGTTTTCCTTGATTGAATTTCGATTCCAATTCTTTCACCTTAGAAATAAATAAATCGTGTTCCTTTTTATGCTCATGATAATCAGGATAATTATATTTAACCATGTACTTTTCTTCAATATCAAAATGCATAATTGCATAACGCTTCATGCCACTAATTAGCGTTGAAATATTGTCGTCGTTTGCCCTGATTTTTATGTTGTCATAAAAATCATTAATCATTTCAATTAATTTAATGTGTTGATCATCAAAGGATGATATTTTCACACTCAAGGATTCATTCCAAGTTATTAATGCCATAACAGTTAAATTTTTTAGTTAAATAATCAAATATCAAAATTATATTGGTATGCTCGCCTTTCAACCCCATGCTGTGTTCAACCATTCTTGTTGGAATACTTTATACAAGGTTGAACCTGGTTTTAATATAAATTATACAATCGGAAACTACCCTGAATCCTATTTTAAAATAAATTTATGAGGCCAATTATTTTATTTGAGTCCACTTTTAATAAAAAAGTCGCTATACTTTTGGTCAACCACTTGAATGTGGTTCTTCCACCAATCTTTTAGAAAACTCGTTATTTCAAACGACACGATAACTTTACCACTATTAAATTTTTCTTCCAATTCGGTTACTTTTGTAACAAATTTATCGTGTTCCTTTTTGTGGACAGTTAAATCAGGATAACCATATTTTTTCATTAACTCCTCTTCAATATCGAAATGCTCTACGGTATATTGGTTCATACCCCTGAGCAGTTTTGAAATACTTTCGTTATTCGAACGGTTTTTAATATTTTCATAAAAATCGTTAATAAGTTCAATCAGTTTTTTATGCTGATCGTCAATTGAGTCAATTTTTACACTCAAATCTCTATTCCATGTAATAAATGCCACTTTATTTTAATTTAATAGTACCCTATCAAAACGTGGATTGTTAATCCCATTTCATTGTTTTTTTGCACCAACTGTTTTAAAAAATCTTCACTTCTTCATTGGTTGGCAAAAGTATATTAATTCTTCAAATATCACTTCTAGTTATAGAAATTTAATGTTCCGTTAACATCCTTGTAGTGTGCATATTTATTACACTTTTAGGTTTTTTTCGAACGCTATTTTTCAAATTCTGCTAATTCAATCATCAACTTTTCAAGCTGATAGCTGGCTTCTTTTGAGCTGCAACTGAAATTATTTACAACCATTGAAAAAGCTATTTGCCGACCTGATTTTGAGGTTACATAACCAGCATAAGCCTTGGACCGATCAACCGTTCCACTTTTACCATGCAAATTTCCCTGTGCCAATGAACCTAATGTCAATCTTTTTAAAGTACCCGAAACCCCTGCTACTGCTAACGATTGATAAAAACTACTGAAATGTGTGCTCCTGTTTTTCATGCATTGTAATATAAAAACCAACTGCTCAGGAGTAATTAAATTGTAATTCGATAAACCACTGCCATCATTCATTGATAGCCCTTGAATATCCATCCCTTTTTGCCTCCAAAATTCAAGCACTGCTTTAGTGGCACTATCTGTTTCAGGTTTGGCTCCTAACACAATGGCTGTTTGAATTAAAAAGTGTTCTGCAAAAAGATTGATGCTTTGAATGTTGGTTTGAGCAATAATAGTAGATAATGCTGGCGATGATGTGGAATAAAATGGAGTGCGCTTCTCCAAATCAGTATCCATTTTATTGGATAAATTTCTCAACGATGCAACTGTTTTTGCACAAGGGATACCCTGCTCTTTCAGGTTTTGTTGCAATGTATGTGCAGCTAATAACGCCGGATCAGGTATTGAGCCTTTCACAATAAAGTCAGATTGACTCAATGGCAACGAACCTCGCATACTACGGAAATTAGAAAACGGTGCGCCAAGAATAGTAGCGTTATCATACAAAATGGTATCAGCAAATACCTCATTTTCAAAAAATAACCCGGGAATAGCAGGATTTATTCCAGCAATTTCAGCAGTATCACCTTTGTGTGCCGATGTTTTAAAATGAATGGAATAGTAATTATCAAAAATAGAAAGCCCACAAGCACTGGCTCCATAGTAATTTCCCATATTCGACCAGGTCCAGGTAGAAGGAAGCATATCGTTTGAATAGATACTGGCATCGGCAATTATGCTTCCAGCAATGGAATCAATTCCCAATCCTTTGATAGCGTGAACCCAATCATTTAGAAACGAATATTGTTGAGTAGAATCGAAATAAATGGAACCCAGTGTTGGATCACCTCCTCCCCGAATATAGATATTGCCATGTAAAACCCTTATTGTGGTATCAATTAACCCTGAATATTCCAATTGTGTACTAAATTGGAAATCGGGCCCCAACAATTCAAGCGCTGTTGCCGTTGAAAGCAATTTTAAAGTGCTACCCGGTTTTAGTGCTTTGCTTGAATTTTTGGCAGCAATTACTTCACCTGAATTAAGGTCAATTGCATAAAAAGCAAAAATTGCATTTTTAAATCCCGGATAAACGGTAATTTTATCAATCAAGCGGTTTACCGAATGCCTTTTTTTTGATAACGGCCTAAACTGGCTAAAACACAGGTTTACTGAACTTAACAGTAACAATATAAGTGTAATACGCTTCATAACCAAATTCTTTTTTTAGTTAACCATGATATTTTAATACCCAACAATATTAGCAATAAAAAAAGCCACCAGAAATAATCTGATGACTTACTTTTAT
>DYQV01000404.1 GCA_020719105.1 Rikenella microfusus | reverse complement strand
AGCTGCGGGGCTATTGAAGAAGAGTTCAATATTATTACCAGAACCGTATGTTCCGATCCTATAAAGTGCTAAATACTTCCTGGTAAAAACAGTTGTAAATCTAATGCAATGAACGAAATGAAGGGAAACTCTGATATTATTCTTTATCAGACTGAAGATGGCACCTCTAAAATACAAGTGCGTCTTGAGAATGATACGGTTTGGCTTTCACAGGCACAAATAGGGGAGCTGTTTCAAAAATCGAAGGCAACAATTAGCGAACACATAAAAAATGTATTTGAAGAAGGTGAATTAGAAGAAAATTCAACTGTTCGGAATTTCCGAACAGTTCAATTTGAAGGAAACAGAGAAGTTGATAGAGATATTGCACATTACAATCTCGATGTAATAATATCTGTTGGTTACCGCGTTAAATCGCACCGGGGTACCCAGTTTCGGATTTGGGCAACTCAACGTTTACGGGAGTACATTGTTAAAGGCTTTACCATGAACGATGAACTGCTGAAACAAGCAGGAGGTGGTAATTATTTTGACGAACTTTTAGCCCGTATCCGCGATATCCGATCTTCGGAAAAAGTGTTTTGGAGAAAAGTACTTGATATTTATGCGACCAGCATCGACTATAATCCGAATACAGAGACTTCAATAGTTATATTCAAAACCATACAAAATAAAATGCATTGGGCTGCACATGGCAATACTGCTGCTGAAGTGATTTATCAAAGGGTTAGCGCCGATAAGCCTAATTTGGGTTTAACTGCTTACAAAGGTGAAAAACCAACACAGCAAGAAACCGAAATTGCAAAAAACTATCTGAACGAAAAGGAACTGAATGTGTTAAACCGCATGGTTACTGCTTATTTAGAGTTTGCCGAATTACAAACACTCAATCAAAAACCCATGTATATGAATGATTGGATGGATCGGTTAAACGATTTCCTAAAGATGTCCGGCAGGGAAATCCTGACTCATTCGGGCAAGATAAGTCACCAACAAGCCATTGATAAAGCGAAAGAAGAATATGAGAAATATAAAGACCAGATTAAAAATCAATTGTCGAAAGTGGAAAATGACTTTATTCAACATTTAGAGGCGAATGAAAACAAGTTAAAGCAAAAATAACATTAAATCAGTGGAGTAAAATAATAAAACATGCCCAAAACTACCTGGAAACCCGGAACCATGATATATCCCTTGCCTGCCGTTATGGTAAGCTGCGGGGCTATTGAAGAAGAGTTTAATATTATTACCATCTCCTGGACCGGAACCGTATGTTCCGATCCGCCCATGTGCTATATTTCGGTGCGAAAAAGCCGTCATTCGCATGCCCTTATTAAGAGGACTGGGGAATTTGTAATTAACCTCACCACACAAGAACTGGCCAAAGCCACTGATTGGTGCGGAGTAAAGTCGGGTAGCAAACACAACAAGTTTAAGGAAATGAACCTGACACCCATCCCCGCTCAATGGGTAAAAGCTCCCATGATTAAGGAGTCGCCCATAAACATTGAATGCCGGGTAACGGAAATTAAGGAATTGGGTTCGCATGATATGTTTTTGGCCGAAGTATTGGCTGTTCATGCCGACGACCAGTATTTGAACCCCGAAACCGGTGCATTCGATTTGTCGAAAGCCAACCCATTAGCTTATTCCCATGGACAATATTTTGCTTTAGGAAAACCCATGGGAAAATTTGGTTGGACCGTGGAAAAACCAAAAACAAAAGAGAAGCGTGGCGAAAAGTAATAAAACCAGTATCTTTAGCGCTTAAAAATCAAATATGACAGATGTAACACACACCCACAATTTCGAAAAGCGGACTAAATACGTAGTTTTTCTTACAGCTATAACCATGGTGGTTGAAATTGCTTTTGGGTTAACCACCCATTCCATGGCATTGTTGGCCGATGGCATTCACATGGGTTCGCATGTTTTGGCCATTGGGTTGAGCTGGATAGCCTACATTATGGTTCGCAAAGTTGCCAAAAATGTAAGTTATAAAGGAAATTCAAATAAGATTCTTTCCTTATCGGGCTACAGCAGTGGGTTGTTGTTGCTAATTTTTGCTGTTGTCATATTATATCAGGCTGTATTTCGCATAATCAATCCATCCGTAATACAATATAAAGAAGCCATAGGGGTTGCCATTATTGGTTTGCTGGTTAATATTGCCTGTGCGTTGCTATTGAAACACGAACACGAACACTCCGACCACAATATTAAAGCAGCTTACTTGCATGTAATTGCCGATGCCCTTACCAGTGTCACTGCCATATTAGGGTTAACGGCTGCCATGGTTTGGAATATTGTTTGGCTCGATGCCTTGGGAGCCATTATCAGTTCGTTTGTGATAATCCGTTGGTCGATAGGGTTGTTAAAGGATTCGGGAAAGGTATTGTTAGATTTGTAGTTTGGTTTTATAAAAATTACCTTCGTTTAAAGTACTTTAGCCAAAATTTAACTTAAAACCAACATTTATAAAACATTAGTTCAATAGGAAGCATTAACTCAGAAATTAGTTAAAAATGATTAACAACAAAACAGTAACCGTGGTATTACCGGCTTATAACGCAGCTAAAACCCTCGAGACAACTTACAACGAAATTCCCTTCGAAATTGTTGATAATGTAATTCTGGTTGACGATTGCAGTAAGGACAATACCTACGATTTAGCCAATACACTTAAGATTAATTACGTAATAAAACACGATTACAATAAAGGGTATGGTGGCAATCAGAAAACCTGTTACGATAAAGCGTTGGAAATTAACAGCGATATCATCATCATGCTGCACCCCGATTATCAATACACACCTAACCCGGATTATTCATGAATAATCCTGACGATTAAGCTCCTCCTCAAAATTGG
>DYQV01000403.1 GCA_020719105.1 Rikenella microfusus | reverse complement strand
AAAGTGCAGGTAAATTTGGCTTTTAGCGAAATGTCCGTGCTGAATTATAACGGTTTGCGGCTTGGCGTAGTGGCGGATTTTTAGCACAAAAGTTCAATCGAAGAACTGCACTTGAACCTACCACAAAACTGTCATACGAAGCACTGAACCCGCCATTACGCCAAACCGCTGTTATGCCCAGTGCTTTTCTCAGTCTATGCAAACATTGCCATTTGTCCATTGTTTACAGGTGTCATTTCGTTAATAAAACTGTCCCACAAGTCAAGTGTCAATTTGAATTTATACTTTTCGTTAAGTGTATCAAGTTCTATTTGCAAGTCGATCTTGTCAATTTGTTTTGCTAATTCTAAAAGGTTAATTCTCATTAAAACGTCCTTTGTAAAAGTCCTTTTAGCGTCTGGAAAAGTAACTGATTGTAAGAACTGAACTGTCGTGTTAGAGTTTAAAAGAATTAATGCGTAAACGGCAAATTCTATTTTGTCAAAACCTATCAAATAGCAAGTGTCGTCAAGCATTACAGGCTTGTTGTCCTGTGGCAGAATAAGTGTAAAATGAAATGTCTTGTATAGTCCTGATATTGCAACTTTGAAAGGTTTGAAGGAATACTCGCCTATACCAAATATTGAAAACAAAGGTTTGTTGTTGTAGATACTTGATTTTCTGGCATCGAAACTTGCTTGATGCTGTGTCAAGTATTGATACGTTTTAGGATATTCAGTTTTAATATATTTTGTTTCTTGTCCAACTTTCTTTTGCGTAACAATCGTAAACTTTCGTGTTTGATTAATTACTGTGTTTTTAAGGTCTGAACTTTTGAGAATACCGTAAACTAAACCTTCTTCCAATTTCACTTCTTCGCTTAGTCCGTTTACATAATGTCCGTTCACTTTGTCTAATTCCATTACGGTAGAACAATCGTGTTTTAAACCTTGTCGCCAAACAAAAGGACATTCACCGTCAATTTCTTTTGTGTGAATATAAGTGTCAATGTTTGAAACAAATTTGTCGTTCAACCAACCGAATTTGAGTTGAGATTTTTGATTGTTGTAAAAATCAAATTCAAAGCAATCAAATGTTGGTTGTGAGTTTAGTTTGCAATAAAACAAAGCTGCTTCAACTGAAACATTAAACTCCTTTTTGCTGTCAATACAATGTTTTTCAATAGCTGAAATCTTGTAACGATTTTTATTTTGGTCAAAGACAATGTTTTTGATAACAGAATTTTTTACCAATAACAATAAATTCCCTTTCATATTTTGAAAGGTTTCAATCATAGTAAGCGTTATAAATTCAGCAATGTCAAAATTTCCCTTGCCTGTCATTGCATCTAAACCGCTATGATTTTTGAAATTCGTTTTTTTCGGAAGGTTCGTTGAATTTAAACTACCCAATTTTGAATTAGTTACCCAAGGTGGGTTACCAATGACTAAAATATCATTTGTTGAATGTTTCTTAGCTATTGCTTTAAAATCGAAGTCGAAAACATTGCAATAAACTATTGAAATTTCTGGCTTGTTTGAATTTGGATTAGAAAGGAAAAAATCAACAATGCTGAATTTGGTTTCCCAAACGTAAGGTTTGTAAATTTCAACACCGAAGACTTTTTTAATGTTTTTAAAGTTGCGTAAGGAAGCAATAATAAAATTTCCCTTTCCGCAGGTTGGCTCAATTACTACTTCGGGTGAAATCTTTTTTGTCGCTAAGTATAAAGTTATTTTATTTGCTAAATCAGAATTAGTTTGGAAGTCTCCATATTCTGCTCTGTCGGGTTCTTCAACAACATTATTGGTAATTGAAAGAACTTCTTTAAGCGTTTCCAATTCTTCATCATTATCAAAAAAATGTATGATGCCGAAGGCATCATACATTTTTTGATTTGCCTTTTCAAAAGATGTAATCTTTTTCAGATTGTCATTTAAGAAATCTGAAACTTGATGAGTAATATTTGCTTCAAATATTTTCATTAATGAGGTTTGTTATAGCTTACTATCTTGGTAATTCCTTTTACTTCGTCCGTAAGAGTTACAATTCGTTGATATTGTAATCTCCATTGTAAAGCATTCGAAATAGTCAAGTAACCCTGTTCGGGTGGAGTTTTCAAGATTTGCTCCGCTAATTTCGATAGTGTTATTTCGTCTGCCGGGATATTTTTGTCTTGCAGGTAAGCAATGATGTCGGCTTCATTGGCTTTATCCTTAACCATTTCTCTTAAACGGTAAGTTGTTGTATAGTCAGCAGTTCTCTCTTTTACAACAAATGAACAACTTACAAAATTCAAAGTTGCTGTTTTACTTTTCGGGTCGTCAGCTTTGTCGTAAACGAATACAAGTAAATTGTAGCCAAGTCCGAAAACCTTTTGTTTTGCGTCTTTGAATGGGCAAGATGATTGGGGCTGTTTTATCGAAGTTACTTTGATGTCGGTTAAAATGTCGTCAGAAGGTAGGTCAACACCGCTTGCAGAAGAACCAATTGTAACTTCGTATTTGTCGTTTAAGTGTTTTTGAAATTTCTGTTCAATAAGTGTCCCAACGGCTTTGCCGTCAGTTACTCCAAACAGTTCTTTATGCTGAAACTTGGATTGTTCAGCACAGAAAATTTGGGCTTCTTTTATTAATGTTTCTATCGTTAATTTTTTTTTCATTCTTGTCTTAAAATGGATGTCGCTAAGTTAATATTTTTAAGGTCTAAATCTGTCCTGTTTGGTCGTCAAGTTTTACACAAAAGTTTAATGTCAAGCTACAATGTTCGTCTGTTGCACGGTCGTCATGGCATTGGGCATAACGTTTTGGCGCTTGCTGATCGCCGCCACTTGTTTACACAAATATATTAAAAAAAATGAACATTCAAAATTTACTGTTATATCAATTAA
>DYQV01000402.1 GCA_020719105.1 Rikenella microfusus | reverse complement strand
AGAGTTAGCCACTAATTTTCACGAATTAGCACCAATAGTAAATTTTTATATGAAAAAATAGTGCAAATTAGAGTGTGTTATGAGCTAAGAAAAGAAAATTTTTGGATTATTGGGAATTTGGGATAATAGATAGATAATAGTATTTTTCTGAATTATTTTGGTTTTTATTAGTGTAAATTAGTGTTGATTAGTGGCTAATAATCTTTATTTAGTAAGCGAAATGACAGATTTGCTATTCAAGGACGAGGTTTATAAGATTATTGGTGCAGCCATGGAAGTTCACAATGAATTAGGTTATGGATTCCTTGAAGCTGTTTATCAGGAAGCATTGGAAATTGAATTTGAAGAACGCGGTATTCCTTATCAAAAAGAAAAAGAAATTGAAGTTTTTTATAAAGATATAAAATTGAAAAAAGGTTATCGTGCAGATTTTTTATGTTTTGATGAAATCATAGTTGAATTAAAAACCTCAAAAGAGTTTTGTTCTGAGGATATTGCACAATTGTTAAACTATCTTAAAGCAACGGAAACAAAGGTAGGTTTATTAATTAATTTTGGTAAGGAAAAGCTAGAATATAAGCGATTAGTATTTTAATTTATTAGTGTGAATTAGTGCCTATTTGTGGCCCAAAAAAAAAGAATTACAAGTCAAATTGGAATATAAACGACGTATTTTTTGAAGTAGAATTAGCCACTGATTTACACGAATGAACACGAATAAATCTATTCTTGGTTTTTATTATTAGTGAAAATTAGTGTCAATTCGTGGCTAAAAAATTAGTGGAAGTTAGTATCATTTTGGGGCAAAAAAAAAGAAAATTAGTGGTCAAAACAATTATTAGTATGAATAAAGAATCGAAAATATACATAGCCGGTCACCGCGGCATGGTGGGTTCGGCCATAACACGGGAATTACAAAATCAGGGGTACACCAATTTACTATTCCGTGAATTTCAGGAATTGGACCTGACCAACCAACAAGCGGTAGCTGATTTTTTTGCTACAGAAAAACCCGAATATGTGGTATTGGCAGCAGCTAAAGTTGGTGGCATTGTGGCAAACAATACCTACCGGGCTCAATTCATTTATGAGAATTTAATGATTCAAAACAACATCATCCATGAATCATACATGAACGGTGTAAAAAAACTGTTGTTCTTAGGCTCCTCTTGTATCTATCCAAAAATGGCACCCCAGCCCATGAGTGAAGATGCCTTATTAACCGGTGATTTGGAATACACCAACGAACCCTATGCAATAGCAAAAATTGCAGGCATTAAAATGTGCGAATCGTATAACATTCAGTACGGGACTAATTTCATTTCGGTGATGCCCACCAACTTATATGGTCCCAACGACAATTACGATCTGGAGAAGTCGCATGTGTTACCCGCAATCATTCGTAAAATGCACTTGGGTAAGTGTTTAATGAATAACGATTGGGACGCCCTACGTGCCGATTTAAACAAATTGCCTATTGAAGGGGTGAACGGCACGGCAAGCGAAGAAATGATTCTTGAAAAACTTGCGAAATACGGAGTTAGAATATCTCAAATCTCAAATCTCAAATCTCAAATCTCAGTATCTTTGTGGGGCACCGGTTCTCCTTACCGTGAATTTTTGTATGTGGAAGATTTGGCAGAGGCCTGTGTTTACTGTTTGCAAAATGTTGATTTCTCAAATCTCACATCTAATATCTCACATCTCAAAGAGATAAAAAATACCCATATAAACATTGGTACCGGCACCGACTTAACCATTAAGGAGCTGGCTGAAAAAGTTAAAAAAATAGTTGGATTTGAAGGTGAACTGATTTGGGATAGTACCAAACCAGACGGCACCCCGCGTAAATTGATGAACGTAAGCAAGATTCATAATTTGGGTTGGAAAGAAAAGGTGAGCATGGATGAGGGGATTGAAAAAGTATATAGAGCATATAGCCTAGTTAAGAAGAACTGAAAAATAATAATACTTGTCAATTTGTGGACAAAAACCTATCCAAATTAGTATCTTTGAAAAAAAAGAGTAAAATGGAGCAGCAAATTGCTATATTTTTTCCTGAAAAATTAGCCTTTTCGATGAGAATGAAAAGAAAAGAATTTGAAAGTGAAATGAAAATAATTTCATTAGTAAAGTTATTTGAGCTAGGCAAAATTTCCTCGGGCGTTGCATCAAAATTACTTAATATGACAAGGATTGAGTTCTTGGAAATTTTAAAGAAATACAATGTTTCCTATTTTTATAATGGGATAGAAGAAGAACTCGAGGCTGATTTAGATAATGCGTAAAGTAATTTCAGATACAACTCCTATACTTTCACTTCTGAAATTAGGCAAATTAGAACTATTGCAGAGCCTATATGCAAAAGTAATTATCCCAAATGCAGTTTTTAAAGAGATTGAAAGAGGCAGAGATAAACCGTATTATGTTGATCTGACAATGTTTGATTGGATTTCCATAATCGAAATTTCAAATGTAGGTTCACGAAGTTTTTTTGTTGATTTAGACGATGGTGAAGCTGAAGTTTTAGTTTTAGCAAAGGAAATTAATGCCGATTTAGTAATAATGGATGAATTAATGGGTAGGAGGTTTGCCAGACAATTGGATTATAATTTGACCGGTACCATTGGGGTGTTATTAAAGGCTAAACAAAAAGGTTTGGTTTTATCGGTAAATGATTTGCTGTTAGAATTAACTAGAAAGGGAACTTGGATTAGTTCGAAGCTTATTGAAAAAGTTTCAAAAATGGAAAATAAATGATTATTGAATAGTTGCAATTCTTTTGTTAGGGTATTGAATTCCTTAAAAAACAGACATTCAATTTCCAGTTTTGTTTGCTTGTTTTTTATAGTATGTTTTTGTGTATTTAG
>DYQV01000401.1 GCA_020719105.1 Rikenella microfusus | reverse complement strand
ACGCTTGACCCACAGCTTAGAAGGCTGTTGCTCTATCCAACTGAGCTACGGAACCGTCCTCTTTATTTTGAGGGGGCAAAAATAATCGTTTTTATTTCTTTTACCAAACGAAATATAGAATACTTTGTAATTAAAAGTTGTCAGAATTATTTTAGCTTTTTATTGAATTGAAAGCAATTCAATATCAAAAATCAGCGTACTGAATGGTTCAATAGGGCCGCCTGGGTGAGGACTTGCACCATAAGCAAGGTTTTCAGGTACATAAATCCGCCATTTTGAACCAACATTCATCAATTGCAAAGTCTCTACCCAGCCTTTGATTACCCCGTTAACCGGAAACGTGGCCGGCTTGCCGCGGTTTACTGAGCTGTCGAACACCGTACCGTCAATTAAGGTACCGTGGTAATGGGTAGTTACCTGGTCGGTAGCTTTAGGTTTTGGTCCGTTACCTTCCTTCAGCGATTCATACTGCAAACCGCTTGGCAAACTAACCACACCTTTTCGTTTACTGTTTTCCACCAAGAATTCTTTGCCTTGGGCAATATTTCCCTCAAACTGTTTTTCCTGCAATTGCTTGAAGTAGCTTTGCAAAATATCAGGGACTTCATCTTCTGAAATCATCAATTTGGCACTTTTCATGTAATCGTCCAGTCCTTTAGCTAGCAATCCGGCATTCATGGCCATCATTCCTTGCTGTTTCATGTTTTGGGCAATGGTGATGCCAAAGCAGTAGCTTACTCTATCGAGTTCATTTTTTATCATGTTTTTATTTTTTTGCAAACATAGCAAGAAACATTAAACTGTTTTATCGGTTGTTATAAATAAAAAACCACCCCAATCAGGGGTGGTTTAGTTGCATAACAACAAACAACTATTTAGTGCTTAAATGCCTATTTATTTAAAACTAGGAGTGTTGTTTGTGTATTTTTAATTAGTTTTTGTTAATGTTGAAGTCCAGGTATCGCCCCAGGTATTTATGGCATCAATTAGTATAGTTCCATCATCATTTAAAGTTACGGTGGCATTAACGGTAGCTCCAAAAGGATCAAATGTATTTATATATGAATAGGAACCACAAACATCTTGGATTGTACCGGGCACATCACCAGCTATACCATATATAGCATACCAATTTAAATAAAGCCCGCCTGAAAAATCGGAAATGGTGTATTCGCCATTTACTTCGGTTTCAGCAATTGTAATGGTATAAGCAAAATCAACTGAAGGATTATTTGTTGCATCTGGATCAATTGATTCACCACTTGAAAGACTGCTGTAAGAACCGATAATTAAAGCCGGATCTGAGGGACAAACCACTGCACCTGAAAACTGAAAACCTTGGAGTTGCTCTGGGCTTAATTTGATGTTGTTGCTGAGGTTGTCATAAGTAGCCGTATCGCCGTTAGTGCCAATGGCTTGGCAATCAAATTCGAAGAAGTTTCCGAATATTTGATCCACATCAACCCCAAACAGCGTAGCCAGTTCCTGGGCGGTTACATTCCACTGGGCCGGAAAGCCTGAAATTGATTCCAATAAAAGATAATCCGTTTCATCGGCACCTGAATTGTAAGAGCGTTTTACATATATGTTATGCTTGGCTACATTGCCCGATGGGGCATCAAAAACACCGCTAATGTTAGTGTTATCTAAGTCAGAGGAATTTATGGTAGCCGATTCCATCACAAAAGTTACAAAGATTCCATGCGGCACATCATCAATATTCAAAGTAAGCTTGTCCTCGTCTCTGCATGAAAAAGTAAACAGGATGGCTGTTGCGATTATATACTTTATATATTTCATATCTAAAAAGTTTAAATTTATTGAATAATTCCTGCTGGGTTCGTGTCCCAAAAAACCTGCACTGCGCCGGTTGTTTTTTGCTTTATTGACGAATTTAGGTTTACGCAAATGCCTGGATAAATAAATGAACGGCAAAATTCGCCTGGGGTTTCCAGTAAAGCCGGCTGTAAATTCGACGGATAGGTTGTCCTACGCACCAAGTTATACGATTCCACCCCATTCCCGAACAGGGCTATGTAATATTCTTTCACAATTATTTCCAATCGTTCCTCATCGGTTGCAGCATTGTCGTACCTTGTTGAAACTTCATCGGTGTAGGCTGTAATCATGGCTGTGGTTGGAACATACAGCGGATCGGCTTGGGAAGCGCCAAAGGCTATTACGCTGGCAATGGAACTTTGAACCCCTTCCATGAGCAGTGTTTTTGCATTTCCGGAGGTACCCATTGTTAGCGCTGCCTCGGCCAACATGAATTTCACATAAGGTACCATCATAATAACTTCGGATCCGGCTCCCTGAAGCCCTGAACTTGCTGAACCGCTTACACCTGCATTGTTATCGAACTGTCCGCCGGCCGGGTATATCCCAAATAATGTCCTTTTACGTGTGTCGGGTGGTATCCCTTCACCATTAAGGTGGTCGCGGCCCCAATAGCCATCGGCCAAGGTGCAATAAGGCATTTCCGGTGAGTAATGCGATGGTGCAGTTGAACCGTAACAGGGAAGTTCCTGAAAACTTTCCGATGATTCCAATACCTGGCGGTAGAAATAGTACCGGATGCGGGGATCGATATTTGTTTTTTCGCCATAAAGGGTCCACATAAAATAGTTAGCCATATATTCGTTAGCACCATTTAAGTAATTGTAGGTAAAATATGGGTGACGGCAGTCGGGGTTTACATTGTTGGTTGAGTATTGGAATGTAAACTCTTCCGAAGGATCATCAATCAAATCGCCTTGGGCTATCAATTGGTTAATTTCCGTTGTGGCAGTTGTTTTATCAATCAGCCTTAGATTCAGGTATAGCTTAAGTTTTAACGTGTTTGCCAAGGTTATCCATTTTTCGGCATCTCCATT